>CBFHHP010000004.1:2080-61401 GCA_965655745.1 uncultured Schleiferiaceae bacterium | reverse complement strand
GAAGCGCGCTGTGATTGCCAGAAGACGTCAGTAGGAGCGAATCTCCAACTGCAGACAAATAGCTTTCCGAAGAATTAATCGCACCTGCAACGAATACCCGAGAAGAGTTCTGTGCATTACCCTCCTTCGAAGTCAATGTCAAGCTGTACAAGGCCTCGTCCCCTTCGGTACCCACGTAGGTGCTATAAAAAAGCGAATCCATGTTCCTGCTGAATACAGAAAGAACACCGTCTAGTCCGCCTTGGTAATCTGTAGCACCGGGAGTTACTGGATACCCTGAAGAATCTGCCGTGGCTACTAAATACACCGGACCACCGCCGCGCTGCACCTCGATCTCACCGCGGAAACTGTCTCCGTAATTAAAACGCAAACTGTCGTTAAAGCCTTCGTTGTTCTCCCCGCCAAGGAAGGTCGAGCCTAAGAGCTGGGTCCCATCTGCACTGATCGCACTAACGTACATATCTGAACCATTAGATAACGTATAGTATTCCGCTACAGCGGAATTTCCACCTCCAAAAGTGGTGTCGTTGGCATTTGCCGTTACCGCAAAATCTGAAGAACCCGTCAGGCCCATCACGTAGAGGTTACCGTTCTCATCACAGTCCATACTATGGGGCTGATCTAGATTGTTCCCTCCGAGGTAGGCAGACCAAAGCAACTGAGAACCGTCTGCGCTGAATTTTGAAATCGCACCGTCAAAGAACCCGCCGTTATAACTGATATCATAGCTCCCTAAAACCACTGGATATCCCGTACCAAAGACAATCCCGCCGCCAAAAGCATTACCGTTGTCGTCAAAGGTGGCTGTGTACCCAAAATTGTCCGCCTGAGAACCTGAATACGTACTGAAGATATAGATAGGATCGATAGTAAGCGTTTGGCTATGGTCGTAAGCTCCGAGGTTAATTCGAACCTCATCCTTTCCTCTCTGGTAGCGTGCGCGAACTTCTTCTCTTCCTTGATATGCGTACGGCATCTCCTCTTCTAAAGTACCTATGGCCGTATGAATCTTCACTTTCTTAGGCAAGACATCCACCCCTTCAATACCGCCATATTCTTGAACAATCACCGAAGGATCTGCGCCCGGGTGAACGATCCAATCGTACTTCATACCGCCTGAAGCAGAATAGACTTTTAAATCAATACCGGGATAAACGTCTTGTGCTACTATTCCGTGAAACGAAGGAACACCGATTCTCCACCGTGTACGATGACCGAGATAGAAATGATTCTTGTGATCAAAGGCCTCACCACCTTTCCAATTCAACGGGTTTGCACCAGTAAACTTCAGGGAGAAATTTGCGTAATGCAGCGTATCTGAATAATGATGCTTTTCGGGAGCACTATGTTTGTGCTGATCTTGTGGGTTGAGGATGCTAAAAACGATAGAATCGCCAGTGAGAAATATAGCGTTTGCACCGAAGCGATACACAAATTTTGAAGGATCCTCCCACTGGCCGTCATTGCGCACGAAACCTTGCTGGGCACTTAGCCCCAGGCTCCATAAAACCGTTACCAAAAGAAGGATTTTGCGCATAACTCAATATACTGACAATTTAACCCCTGAAGGGCCATTTTGTGCACTGAGTAACCGCGTTTGCTAATTAATATTCATCAGCATTGGCACTTTCGCCCTGCTGCATGAGGAATGCTTTAAGGAATCTATCAATATTTCCATTCATCACCCCGTCCACATCAGAGGTCTCCTCCGCAGTACGAACATCCTTGACGAGCTTATATGGGTGCATCACATAATTGCGAATCTGCGAGCCCCATTCGATCTTCTTCTTACCCGCTTCAATCTCTGCACGCTTGGCATTGCGCGCCTCAATCTCCATCTCGTATAATTGGGATTTCAAAAGCTGAATGGCCTTCTCCTTGTTGCCCAACTGCGAGCGGGTTTCTGTATTCTCGATGATAATTCCAGTAGGCTTGTGGCGCAGACGCACCCCAGTTTCTACCTTGTTGACATTCTGACCACCGGCACCTGAACTACGGAAGGTATCCCATTCAATATCACTCATGTTGATTTGAATATCAATAGTATCGTCTACCAACGGGAACACATACACCGACACAAAGGACGTATGGCGCTTAGCATTCGAATCGAACGGGGAAATACGCACTAATCGATGTACCCCATTTTCGCCTTTCAAGAAACCAAAGGCATAATCGCCATCAATCTCAATAGTCACTGTTTTAATACCGGCAACATCACCTTCTTGAAGGACCAATTCTTTCGTCTTGAACCCCTGCTTCTCAGCATACATAAAATACATGCGCATCAACATGCTTGCCCAATCACAGCTCTCCGTACCACCGGCACCCGCAGTAATCTGCAATACCGCGCTCAGCTTATCTTCCTCGCCGCTCAGCATGTTCTTGAATTCAAGCTCCTCTATCCAATCCTCACATTCACTGTAAGCCAATTGAACATCGCTCTCCTCAAGTTCGCCTTCCTTATAGAACTCTAAACTGAGCTCTGCCTCACCAAAAAGCGTCTCCGCCTTCTCGTAACCTTCTACCCAGTACTTCACACCGCGCAGGGCCTTCATGGTTTTCTCAGCCTCCTTGGGATCGTTCCAAAATTCAGGAGAGGCAGTCTTCTCCTCTTCATTGATAATGTGAATGCGCTTCTGCTCGAGGTTTAAATAACTCTTTAATAGTTCGAGGCGCTCACCCAAAGATTTAATTTGTTCAGCTGTTACCATAGACGAGCAAAGTTAAGCATCACTTGCTATCTTCACGAAGATTATAAAGTACTGCTCCAATGTTGAAAATCGACCTCCGTAGCGATACCGTCACTCGCCCTAGCCAGGCCATGTTAAATGCGATGATTAGCAGCCCTGTAGGCGACGATGTTTGGGGCGATGACCCAACTATCTTGAAGCTTGAGGCCATGGTCGCTGAACGCTTCGCCGTCGAAAAAGCACTTTTTTGTGTGAGCGGTACACAGGCGAATCAGATCGCACTGATGTCACATTTAAGCCCCGGCGACGAAGTCATTTGTCATCCCTACGCTCACATCTATAACTACGAGGGCGGTGGTATTGCCGCTAACGCTCATGCTTCCGTCACATTTACTGGTGACAATCGCGGTATCATGCACCCGGAAGGTGTGATTGATTGTATTAAAGCAGACGATGTGCATTACCCGAAATCGCGTGTACTCGCACTAGAAAACACCTCCAACAAAGGCGGTGGAACGTGCTACGAATGGGAAGAAATTGATGCGCTTAGAGCAGTAGCCTCGAAATATGGGCTGACATTCCACCTCGATGGTGCGCGCCTATACAATGCCCTTGTGGCCAAGGATCAAAGTGAAAGCGATTACGGCACTGCATTCGATTCCATTTCCATCTGTCTTTCCAAAGGTCTTGGTGCACCAGTTGGCTCTGTGCTTTTAGGCAGCGAAGAATTCATTCACCACAGCCGCAGAATACGCAAACGAATAGGCGGTGGCTGGCGACAGGCAGGCCTTTTGGCCGGTGCGGCTATTTATGCCCTAGAAAATAATGTGGACCGCTTGGCCGAAGACCACGCTGCTGCCAAGGATATGGCTGAATTTTTAGGCCAGCAGTCTTGGGTCAAAAATGTCGTGGCCCCGGAAACCAACATCCTAATCTTTGGATTGAACGAGGATATGGACCAAGAAGCATTCATCAGCACCTTGGCTGAGAAGGGAATTGGCATCAGCCAAATGGGCCCAGGAAAATGCCGCATGGTCTTCCACCTTGATATCACCCCAGAACATATTAAAGAGGTGAAATCTGTATTGACAGCTGTATAATGCAAACTAAAAATTGCCCTAACTGCAAAAAGGACCATTCGATCATGTTCAGAGTACAATACAAACCTGCTGATAAAACGTGGTATTTTCTCTGCGAGTCGTGCCTTTTAGAAGTTAAACCAGGAAACAGCCACTACCGCTATGGAGGTACTTGGAAGGGTTAAAGGGAACTTTTATGCTCTTCCTCGACCCTATCATACGCCTGATTAATCATCTCAAAAGAATACCCACGGCGTTGCATTGCAGCAGTCAGTTGTTCCTTTGTCTTAGAGCTGAACCATCGATCCGCTAAATACATGGCGTTCTTTTCTATGTGCTTAGGGTCAATTTGATTTAAAATCCTATTAATGGTCACGCTAGGGATGCGGTGTTCTTGCAGTCCCATTCTGATGCGCTTCGGTGCCCAATGCTTTTGATTGAGTTTTCCTCTTGTAAATGCCTCAGCAAAACGGTACTCATCTAAGAAATTCTCTTCCATCAAAGTGGCAATCACTTCTTCGTGACGTTCCATGGGAAGTTTTATCAAACCGAGCTTGCGCTTAACCTCAAAAGGGCTGCGTTCTTGGTAGGCACAATAATGCTGCAGTTTCTGTAATGCTTCTGAGGTTGTCATGGTCCAATTTTAACGAAAAAACCCCGAGGCTCGCATGCGAGCCTCGGGGTTTTCTTTACACTGTTTCTCTCGTTAGATACGATTGTTATCCTTATCCAAAAGCTTCCATTCAAGCATTGTAAAGGCGTCCCTAGGAACAACAACGATCTTTTTCTTGAATCGTTTCTGCCAATCCTTTTTAACACTCTTCAAAATACCCTTGGTTAGATAGGCCTCAATAAATGGATGAACATGCACAAAAATCTCTTTCTGCTTCTTACCGCTAATCTTACTAGCGATAGTGTCAATCAGCTGAATAGGTGCTTCCACCAAATTATCTGGGTTCTCCTCACGAGTAGTAATATTCGTCTCAGGACGCACACGCTGACGGGTCAATTCCATCAATCCAAATCTCGAGATTGGCAGAATCTTGTGACGAGCGCGATCGCGCTTCATTTCATCGCGCATCTTTTCATAGACCGCGCGGCGATTCTCAGCACTATTCATATCGATAAAATCGACAACTACAATACCTCCCATATCTCTCAACCTCAACTGACGAGCTACCTCTTCAGCAGCGAGCAAGTTCACCTGTAAAGCATTCGCTTCCTGATTCTCCGCCGTATTCGTGCGATTCCCAGAGTTCACATCTACCACGTGCATGGCTTCCGTGTGCTCAATTATTAAATACGCGCCTTTTGGCATGCTCACTGAGCGACCGAAGGCACCTTTTATCTGACGATCAACATTGGCGAACTGGAACAACGGCATCTGACCGTTGTAATACTTTACCATTTTTGATGCACCTGGCTTAATGGCCTCTAAGTACTCTTTAACCTCGTCAAAAAGTTCTTGGTGATCAATGGTAATACCTATGAAGTTGTCGTTGAATACGTCGCGCAAGAATGCACTCGCACGATTCATCTCGCGGAAAATACGTACTGGCTTATTTGTCCTCTTCACGCCTCTGTGGAGCGTTTTCCACTTGCGTATCAATGAATCTAAATCTGCCTGTAGGTCTTCCGCGGTCTGTCCTTTTGCGACAGTACGTATAATTACACCAAAGCCTTTTGGCTTGATGCCTCTGACCAATTTTTTCAGCCTATCCTTTTCTTCACGCTCGCGAATCTTCTGACTCACACTTACGCGATTAGAAAAAGGAACTAGAACTACAAATCGACCGGCAATACTAAGCTCTGCAGTGATACGAGGCCCCTTCGTTGAGATAGGCTCTTTCGTAATCTGAACAAGGATTTGATCACCTTGCTTTAACACATCCCCAATATTTCCTTCCTTCTCTATATTCGGAGAGGTTTGGAAGTTTGAGATGTTCGCTTGCTGTTTGCCTTTAAGAGTTTTACGCAAGTAACTCTGCCAGGAATTTATCTGCGGCCCGAGGTCGTGGTAGTGCAAAAATGCATCTTTCTCATAACCAACGTCTACGAAGGCAGCGTTTAGGCCAGTGGCCAATTTTTTGACGGTCCCTAAATAGACATCGCCAACGGAGAAGCTATCGTCCCCTTTTTCCTTTATGAGCTCTTGTAATCTCCCGTCTTCAAGTAGTGCTATATCAGCACGGTCAGAACTAGCACTAATGACTAATTCTGTTTTCATACACTAGAAGTTTATTTCTTCTTGTGACGATTCTTTCTTAGACGCTTCTTACGCTTGTGCGTAGCAATCTTATGTCTTTTACGTTTTTTACCGCTTGGCATAATGCAAAGTTTTAAAGTTATTAATTCTATAAACCCTCAGCGAGATCCTTAACGCGATCCGCATCGGGGTATGTGTTTATGTACTCGTTTGCCACCTCTAGGGCCTTCGTCGTATCTCCAGTTTGAAGCAAAGCCTGTGCTTTGTTCAAAGTATACATCTCGTTTTCTGGGTGGAGCTGACTGAGCTGGTGGAAGCGATCCACAGCTTTGTCCCACTGACCACTCATCATAGAAAAGTTTCCAAGCCACATCAAGGCCTTTTCGTGATTAGGATCTTCACGAAGTACATCCAAAAGCATACCAATGGCTGCCATGGGTGCACCTTCTCCGCTTTGGATAATAGCTACGGCTTCATCCACTTTTACATCCAAAGCACTTACCTCCTCACGCTCTTCCACTGCAGGTTCCTGATAAGGAGTCCTCGGAAGATTGAAGATGGCTACTGCAGCGATAACAGCTACAGCCAGTGCTATGTATGTATTGCGTGACAAATTACCCTTCTACTGAAACGTTTTCTTTTACGCCTTCAACGAATACTTTCGCAGGCTTAAATGCTGGGATGTAATGAGCTGGAATAACGATGGTAGTATTCTTAGAGATGTTTCTACCTGTCTTTTGAGCGCGCTTCTTAACGATAAAAGAACCGAACCCACGCAAGTAAACATTGTTACCGTCTTCGAGGCTGTGTTTGATTTCTTTCATGAAGCTCTCTACAACTGCTTGAACTTCACCTCTCTCCATTCCTGTTTTGTCAGAAATTTTAGTAACGATATCCGCTTTAGTCATTTACTCTGTATTTTTAGGTCTATTCGACCGGTTATTGAGGGGCGCAAATATAAAGCTATTCTCCTTATTTACAGCTTGTAATAAATAAAAAAATCACACTAGGTAAGAATGGCCACCGATTTACTTAACACGTTTAGAATCAGCATTGAAGACTATTACAGGGCTCACAAGCGTTCCCTGCCTTGGAGAAAGGACGAGCCTGTTCCTTATGAAGTCTGGCTGAGCGAAATCATCCTTCAACAAACACGCGTCGCTCAAGGCACTCCTTATTGGGAAAAAATACTGGCAGCATTTCCCACTGTCGATGCTTTGGCAAACGCTGAAGAAGACAAACTGATGTCCCTTTGGACGGGTCTAGGCTATTACAATAGAGCCCGCAACCTTCAAAAAGGTGCCAAACAAATCGTCTCAGAGTTCGGAGGCGAAATGCCAACGACGTTTAAGGAGCTTTTGACCATCACTGGGATTGGCCCATATACTGCTGCGGCTATTGCGAGCATCTGTTTCAAAGAGAAGGTCGGTGTAGTAGACGGCAATGTTTATCGCGTCTTAAGCCGATTCTTTGGCATCGATACACCCATAAATCAAACCGCAGGGATCAAAGAATTCCAATCCCTAGCCAATGCCATCATTCAAAACACTTCAGATGCTGCTTCATACAACCAAGGCATCATGGAATTTGGCGCATTGCACTGCACTCCTATAAAACCCTTGTGTATGATGTGTGATTTAGCGGACATTTGCAGCGCTTTTAACGAAGGAAAAGTCGATCAATTGCCCGTGAAAATTAAAAAAGGTAAACGCGGATCAGAGGAGATTCACTATGCAATAGTTCGCTCTAGTGGCAGCATTGCACTTAGAAAAAGAGATGCGAAAGGAATCTGGGCAGGACTCTATGAACCACCACGACTGCAGGCCGCTCCAAAAAACGGTGAAGAATTGGCCCCTGCAATTGTGCATAAACTGAGTCATAAAGATTTAAAATGCCATTTCTGGGCGGTGGACGAAGCAATGCTCGATGAGCCAATAACGTATTATACAAAGGACGAGACTGCCGATTTAGGTATGCCAATAATTATTGCCAATCTTGTTGAAAACATAAAGATTTAATAGCGTCGAAAATGCCTAACTTTGATTGTATACAACGCAAAATAATAAGCTAAGATGGCTGGTACATTGAACAAGGTAATGCTGATTGGAAACTTGGGTAAAGACCCGGAGATCATGCATTTTGACAACGGGGGTTCTTTGGTAAAATTTCCTATTGCAACTTCTGAAACCTACACCAATCGTGAGGGACAGAGAGTGACAAACACTGAATGGCACAACGTGGTAATCAACGCCAAAGGTTTGGTTGACGTCGCGCACAAATACCTTAAAAAAGGACATAAGGTCTATCTAGAAGGACGCATCAAGACACGCAAATGGCAAGACCAGACGGGTGCTGACAGATACACAACAGAAATCCAAGCGAATCAAATGACCATGCTCACATCTCGTGCCGAGAGCGAGGGCATGTCTTCTGATCAAAGCGGTGGGTATTCGCAGCAACCTCAGGCAACTCCTGCTCCTGCTGCACCTATACCTGCAGCTCCAGCGATGAATAATTCACAGGAAGAGGACGACCTCCCTTTCTAATTTTCAAACGAAACAACAGAATTTGGACCCGGATCCTTCCAGTTTAGTAAGCACACTTTTTCTTAATTCAGCCAACGGCATGGCCGGATTGGTTGTGCTTATTGCCGTCCTCGTTCTATTGCTCATTTGCTCTGCTTTGATCTCCGGTAGCGAGGTTGCTTTTTTCTCTTTCAACGCCTCGGATTTAGAGGCGCTAGAAGAAAACAGTGCAGATAATGATAAAATAAACGGACTACTTCAGCAGCCCGAAGATCTTCTTGGGACCATACTCATTGCAAATAACTTTGTAAACGTCGGTATTGTTATCCTTTCCTCTTTCCTGCTGAACGAATACTTCTCTCCAGAAAGTTGGTCGCCTTTCGTGGTCTTCCTTGTAGAGATCCTTGCGATAACATCCGTACTATTGCTTTTTGGAGAAATCCTGCCAAAAGTCTACGCCCGCAGCTCGAGGCTAAGATTTGCGCGAATGGTTGTTGGATTCTTGAGTCGCATTCATGGCATCCTTCTTCCTTTGAGCAGCAGATTAAGCAAGACTGTTAATCGTCTTTCGATCGAAGGCAAAGGGCCCAGCTTGAGTGTTGACGATTTAGAGCAGGCCTTAGAATTAACAAGTGACGAAAGCACTTCGGAAGACGAACAACGAATTCTTCAGGGAATCGTTCGATTTGGTTCCACTTCTGTCAAAGAGGTAATGACTCCTCGTACTTCAGTGGTTGCTATTGAACAGCATACAGGCTACCATGAGTCGCTTTTGAAAATGACGGAAAGCGGGTATTCTCGCATACCCGTATTCGAGGAGAATCTCGACCAAATTAAAGGCCTGCTCTATGTAAAGGATTTACTCCCGTACATGGATGCCAGCGAAAACTTTGGTTGGCAAGACCTCATGCGACAGCCCTTCTTCGTTCCTGAAAGCAAGAAAATAGACGATCTATTGGGAGAATTTCAGCGCAGAAGAGTTCACTTGGCCATCGTCGTTGACGAATTCGGCGGGACATCTGGCGTCATCACACTTGAAGATGTTCTCGAAGAGATTGTTGGCGAAATTTCTGATGAATTTGACGACGATGATATCACCTACAGCAAATTAGACGACTATACCTTCGTCTTCGAAGCTTCGATTCCACTCGTTGATCTCTGCCGAGTATTGGATTTGCCTAAGGATCGATTTGATGCCGTCGATGGTGAAAGCGATACGCTCGCCGGATTGGTACTAGAGTTGGCCGGTAAGTTTCTAGAAAAAGGTGAAGAAATAAGCCATGATGAATTTACCTTCAAAGTGGAAAGTGTCGACCAGCGAAAAATCATCAGAGTCAAAGTCACCATTACCCCTGAAAGTGAAGCATAACATGAAGAATACCCTCTATCTCCTCTTTTTTGCTATTGGACTTGCATCCTGCGGTTCAGATCCTGTAGCTCGCCCTAATGGGTATATGAGGATTGGCCTTCCCAATAATGAGTACTCAGATCTTCGTTTGGAAGGATGCTCATTTGAGAGCACTATGAACCAAGAGGCCAAGGTCCTTTATAAAGATTCTGCGAACTGTTGGATAGATTTAGTCTACCCGAGCATTCGAAGCACCATACAGCTCACCTACAAGCCTGTATCAGGAAATCTCGAGGAACTGTTTCGCGATGCCCAAAAGTTGGCATACAAGCATACCGTCAAAGCCTCCGGGATGCGTGAGCAATTCTTTGCATACGACAGCACCAAAGTATATGGTATGTATTATGAAATGTCTGGAGCCTCAGCCGCTACTACACAGTTTTATGCGACAGATAGCACCAATCATTTCCTGAGAGGTGTATTGTACCATTATAGCGCTCCTAACCCTGATAGCCTCTCACCAGTAACGACTTTCATGCGGGAAGAGATGTTAGAATTGATTGCAAATCTTAGCTGGAATGAGTAGTCGCAAGCTCCTATATGTGGCATCTACACCTACCGAGGCCAACTTGATAGCTAATTACCTCGAAGGTAATAGTATTCGCGTAGAACTCGAACACCTTACCATGGCTTCAGTGCTCCCCGTAGGAGGCAACCTCAGTATTAAGGTCTTTGTCTTCGAAGCACAATGGGAACGAGCACTCGAACTCCTTAAGACCTACGTAGCGCGAGAAAAAGGGGATAGCTGATAGAGGCGAGAATACCAATGCTCAATACAAGGTGGACCGGTTGCATCGCTTTTGGAAGACCTAAGAAATAGAGCGCCACTCCAATGGTCCATTCTAAACCTACAGCAAACAAAAGCGCGTTGAAACCGGGAATCTCAACTCCCTTGGCCCGTCTCAAATAAAATAATACGCTGGTTAGTAGAATCACAATCCAAGCAAACGAGCGGTGAATCCTTGGCATCGCCTGTTCAATACTCGGTATGATTTCAAGACGTTCTAAAATACCGTGGTCAACAGCCGCATCCACCAACTCTCTGGTCTGGGTACCGAGAAAAATCTGGACAACTACAGCTACCAATAAGGCAACCAATACCCTGAGAATAGATTTTGGAAGAACCTGTGTACTATTGTCGTTTCTTGCACGAATAGCCAGCAATAAGAGCACAATTGCTACGGAGCCCATCATGTGAATCGTTATCTGGTTTGGGACCAAATTTCCATCCACCACAAGTTTTCCCAACCATGCTTCAAATCCAAGTAAAAACAGCACACCAAAAGAAAGTACCGAATTCCAAAGGTTCTTACGCACCTGAACGGATGCAAGAAGAGTCATTAGAAGTATAGGGATTCCTGACAATGCACCAATAAGTCGATTGATAAACTCAATCCAAGTATGCAATGGGTTGAATATGGTGTATTCGTGACGGTCAAATAGTGTCCAATTCTCTTGATTAAAAACCGCACCAGTCACAAGGTCCGATTTGGCTACCCAAAAGCGTTCCTCGAGAAGTATCATTTGACCCTCTTCAAAGATTTTACCCTCTCGCCAGGTCAATGTCTCAACGTCGGTAGGAGGAATATTGTACCCAAAACATTGCGGCCAGTCCGGGCATCCCATCCCAGAACCCGTGGCTCTTACCACTGATCCAGCTAGGATGACTAAGAAAATGAAAACCAGAGAAACCGTCGCAAGCTTCTTGATAAGCGGACTGACCATATCTTTTATTTCTTCAAGGTAGCCGAATACAAATCTCCACCACCAACAGCAGCTACACGCGCCGTTATTTCGGATGGGCTCACCATAGTTGAATCGTAAGAAACAATAGCGGTACTATCCGCAAAAGTGATCTCGAAATTCACAATACCAGCACTCTTTCCAAGCTTGCTCTCAATAATTCCCTTACAGCCCATTTCACAGGTCATTCCCGAAATAAATAAAGACGCTTCAGCATTGGCTGTTGCTTCTGCCAAGGGCTCAATAGCCGTTGCCGGAATAGTAAGCGACTCTGGTTCAGGAGATGAACAAGATGCTAGGACCAATGTTGCTGCAAGTAGTACAGTGTATTTCATCACTCTATTTTTTTACAAAATTAAGGGCGGTCAGGAAAAGGACTGTGCTTTTTGTTACAAATTTGCCGAATGAGCACTACAAAAGAAAACAACCCCTTACTGCCTTGGTTCATTTTCATTGGACTTGCCTTAATCTGGGGCTCATCCTTCATCCTCATGAAACGAGGTCTCGAAAGCTTCACCTACACTCAAGTAGGTACGCTCCGAGTAAGCATTGCCGCTCTTTTTATGACGGCCATCGGGTTCAGACACTTTCGATTCTTTCAAAGAAAAGATCTCGTCCCATTACTAATTGTAGGATTTCTAGGCAATGCCATTCCTTATGTTTTGTTTCCTCTGGCGGTCAACCATCTTGATAGTGGCGTAGTAGGAATCATTAATTCCCTAGTTCCACTTTTCACAGTTTTAATTGGCGGTTGGTTCTTTGGCCAAAAAGCCGGTAAAACCGGATGGCAAGGTGTTGCAGTGGGACTAATCGGTGCCGCACTATTGATCCTTCCAATGAACAGTATACTCCAAGGCGCTTTCGAAATGGAGGGCGAACTGGCTTACGGTTTGTTTGGGGTCCTTGCCACAATGATGTATGGGACTTCAGTGAATACCTTGAAAATGCAATTACCGCACTTAAAAGCACTAACGGTGACCACCCTTAGCTTGGCGAGCGCTGCCCCCTTTACCATTGCCTACAGTTTAAGTTCCGGCGTTTTCGAAGTTTTTAGTACCGATCCAAATGCATGGCAGAATTTCGGCTACATCTGTATCCTTGGTATCCTTGGTAGTGGTATTGCAGTAATGATGTTCAACAACCTCATCCAGATGACCAGCGCATTGTTTAGTTCATCAGTGACCTATGCCATTCCTGTGGTTGCCGTTTTATGGGGCGTGTGGGACGGTGAGCAGATTCTCTGGAACCACCTTGTAGGATTGCTCGTGATCATCACAGGTATCTACCTCATCAACAAAAAATAAAATCCCCCACAGCAAAGCCGTAAGGGATTATTTTGTCGGAGTAAAAACTGTTCTATTTGAACAGTTTTGATTTTACATCTTCATTGAATTCAATCGAATCAACGACAATTGTGAATTGCTGTTGACCGGCACTTTGTTTAGTCACCTTTGGCATTTTCACACCGCCGAACTCACCCCATTCTTCAATGGTTGTGGTTACCGCCATATCGCCTTGAGGTGTTTCCGTAGTTTCAGTGCTCTTGTAGAACAAACCGGTAGCTACGTCGAAGTACATGGTCTTATCACCTTCAGAAACTTGGTAAACTGCTTTACCGTCCATCAACGTCTGACCGTCGAACGTGAACGATTCCAAATCTTCCATCCAGGCCAATTCATCGACAACATAAGCAGCTTGTTCCTTCAATTCTTCGAGCTCCTCGCCTTCCAAATCTTTATTGCCTTGCATACCACTTTGCTTACCTACGCCATCCACGTAAGTCATTTTCATTACGGTCATGCCTTGCATGCTCTGCTCCATCATAAACTTACCGGGAGTCATCTTAGCAGTACGCATTTTGATCTTGCCTGGCATACCTGGGATTTCAAGGTGTGCTTTCATGTCGATTGCGCTCAATGCTTTTAACGCTTCAACACCACCCATGGCTTCGTAGTAATTGCCGAAAACCGTTTCGAGGGTCACACCTTCCGGCATAAACAAGAATGTTGGCGCATCAGTAGGTCGGCCCTCTGAATCATAGTACTCAACAGTGCCAAAGGCAGCCAATCCTGCAGCTACATCTTGAGCCTTACCAACAACAGAGATGGTTAGATTGTCAGTCCGCATATACCTCACAGAGACGCGCATCACATCTTCAGCAGTCACCGCTTCTAGACGAGCGAGATAGTTGTTGTAGTAATCTGAAGGTAGACCGTAGCGTGCAATATTCAGTGCGAAGTTTGCAGCGCTTGATGTGCTCTCAAGAGAACGGCCAAAAGCACCGCTCAACGAAGCTTTTGCGGCGATGAGATCTTCATTACTTACCTCTTCCGTACGCATTCTTCCGATCTCGTACAAGAATTCAACGATGGCTGAATCTGTTACTTCATTACGCACCTTGGCAGATGCACCAAAGGTTGAATTTAATTGATCAACGCCGAAGCTTGAGTATGCACCATAGGTGAATGCTTTGTCCTCGCGGAGGTTAGTGAACAATCGGCCCGACATACCGCCACCGAGAATCTGATTCGCAACGCGCAATGGCTCGATATCAGGGTGTCCTTGAGGAAGGTCGATGACGTTACCCAACCATACCACAGATTGTACCGCGGATGGCTTATCCACCATAACAATACGTCCTGCTGCAGGTACTGCAGTTTTCTCATAGTCGTGCGACGGCACCTCAGCAGCTTTCCAGCCCTTCAATGCTTTGCTCAACTTCTTCTTAGCATCTTTCGTGGTTATATCACCAATAACCACCATGTAGGCGATGTTTGGACGGAAGTACGTTGAGAAGTAGTTCTTACAATCTTCCAGCGTTACCGCTTCAACAGTTGCCTCTGTCATCACCTCACCATAAGGGTGCTCTAGACCATAAAGAGTTGCACCACGAAGGTTACCAGAGATTGCATCTGGATCGTCAGCGTTTGCCTTCAACCCTGAAGTCATTTGTGATTTCAGCTTGTCAAACTCTTCAGAAGGGAAGCTTGGGTTCAACAATACATCAGCCATGATTTCAATGAGGTTATCTGTGTACTTACTCAAACCGCCTACATTCATTGACGAAGCTGAAGTTGAGAATCTAGCACCCATGAAATCTACCTCTTCGTCCAGCTCGGCCTTTGTTCTGTTTGCTGTACCTGCGCCTAAAAGGTCGCCGGCAATACTTACATAACCTGCTTTATCTCCTTCCACGATAGGATCGCGGTCGAGAATCAAGGACATAGAAATACGTGGCAATTTGTGGTCTTCAACCACGAATACTTTCAATCCATTCTTCAGTTCAAAGCTTTCGTACGAAGCAATGGTTGGAACACGAGCAGGTCCTGGAGTAGGTGCGCTCGAGCGATCAATGGTAGTCTGGGCCGTCATAGTGAAGGCCGCTACTACTGCTATAAGGGAATAAATGTACTTTTTCATCTTAGGTCTTATTCAGCTAGTTCTTCACTCTTTGGCAAATAGCGCAATACCACTCGGTTGTCCTTCACAAGGTACTTTTGAGCAACGCGCTGTATATCTTCACGCGTTACACTGCGGTAACGCTCAATCTCAGTATTGATGTAGTTCGCATCACCGTAGTAGGTGTGGTAATCTGCTAACGATTCCGCGATACCTGCCATCTTCGAGTTGCTTTGGATAAAGTTGCTCTCCATTTGGTTTTGAATCTTCTGGAATTCGCGCTCAGAGATCAATTCATTTTGAAGCTTTGAAATCTCCTCTTCCAATGCAGGAACCATGTCATCAATAGTCTTTCCAGCGTTTGCCAAAGAGAAGGTGATGAATGCACCGCCCTGCTCTAAAGAGAATGGGAAGGCAAATACCTGCAACGCTGTTTGGTCTTGGTCTACTAAACGCTTGTACATACGTGAAGAAGGGCCTCCACTTAGTACCGAGCTCGCCATCTGAAGCGCATAAGCATCATCCGAAGTCTGAGGAGGCATGCGGTAACCCATCATGATTGCCGGCAACTGGATGTTGTCGTAAATCGTGGCAGTCTTTTCACCACCGAGGGCCGGCTCCTGAACGGTTGGCTGAACAACATCAGCACCTCTCGGGATGTCCCCAAAGTAGGCTGCAATTAGTTCTTTCGTCTTTTCAACGTCAATATCCCCAGCAATACTCAATGTCGCATTGTTTGGAACGTAGAATTTCTTGTAGAAGGCCATGAACTCGTCCAATTGGGCCGCATTCAAGTGATCCATAGAACCAATAGGCACCCAGTTGTAAGGATGTTCTGTGTACAAGCGCTTCATCATGTTTTCCAACCAAGAACCGTAAGGCTGGTTATCTACACGCTGGCGCTTCTCCTCTTTTACAACCTCTCGCTGTGTTTCTACCCCAATGTTCTGGATGTTAGCATGAAGCATTCTTTCGCTTTCAAGCCACAAGCCCAATTCCATTTGGTTCGACGGTAACAGTTCAAAGTAGAACGTACGGTCTTGAGAGGTGTTGGCATTCAATGCGCCACCTGCGTTAGTTACATAGCTGTCAAATTCACCGCGCTTGATGTTTTCACTCCCCTCAAACAACAAGTGCTCAAAGAAGTGTGCAAAACCGGTACGCTCCGTGTCTTCGTTTTTACTACCCACGTGGTAAAGGACCGTAACAGCAGCGATAGGAGTGCTGTGGTCTTCATGAAGAATTACGTGCAGACCATTGTCCAGATCGTACTCTTCAAAGTCAATTTTGTTTTGGGCACTCAGCGCAGTAGAAACTGCCAATGCACCCAAGATCAAGAAGTTTTTCATTAATCATATATTTGGATGGTGGCCCAAATATAAGGGCACTACCCTCGATAGCCTCAAAATGGGCCCTGAAGTTTTTGCAATCTTCCCTCTTTTAACGCTTTGTTATTAAATGAGTTGTTTTATATTTGCAGCCCTTAAAAACAAGTATAATGTACGCAATTGTAGAGATAGCAGGGCTTCAATACAAAGTTGAGAAAGACCAACGCTTGTACGTAAACCGCTTGAATGTTGAGGCAGGGAAGAAAGTTAAATTCGACCGTGTACTTCTCATTGAAGATAAAGGTGATGTAAAAGTTGGCGCCCCAGTTATAGACGGAGCTAAAGTAGATGCTACCGTAAACGGCGAAGTGAAAGGCGATAAAGTTCTTATATTCAAGAAGAAGCGTCGTAAAGGTTACCAGAAGATGAACGGTCACCGTCAAATCTTCACTTCAATCACTATTAATAAAATCACTGCGAAAGCTCCAGCGAAAAAAGCTGCGGCGAAAGCAACTGAAGAAAAGGAAGCAGCTCCAAAAGCAGCGGCTAAAAAGCCAGCAGCGAAGAAGGCAACTACTGCTAAGAAAACAGCAGCTAAGAAGCCAGCAGCTAAAAAGGCAGCTCCTAAGAAAACAGCAGCTAAAAAAGCAGAAAAATAATTAAGATATGGCTCACAAGAAAGGTGTCGGTAGTTCGAAAAACGGACGCGAATCAGCAAGTAAACGATTGGGTATCAAAATCTTTGGTGGCCAAGAAGCAATCGCAGGAAATATCATCGTACGTCAGCGTGGTACGAAACACAATGCTGGTGAGAATGTAGGTGTTGGTAAAGACCACACATTGTTCGCACTAGTTGACGGTAAAGTGGAATTCCGCAAGAAAAAAGACAACAAGAGCTACGTTAGCGTTATTCCTAACGCTTAATAGCAACTTCGTTTAGACTCAATAAAAGAGCTGTGCCATTGGTACGGCTCTTTTTATTTCCAGGCCTTTTGCAAGAAGGTTCCGAAATCATTCAAAGTCTGATCCAAAGAACGGTAAGGATGAACTGCACCTCCGCTAGCACCGTCGTATCTGACCCTAGAGAAAAGCATAATACGCATCTGAGGAGTGAAAAATCTTCCTACTAAGGGAATGTGACTAAGGAAACCTAAGAAGCGCATACGTTCAAGCCAAGGATTGGCGTTTAGACGCTTGATGTTTTTTCTGACACCTATAGCAGTGCTCATGCCATCGACAAGCTCGTAAAACGGCACATTTTTAGCCACAGCTACCAAAGGGCCTTCAACTTTTTGAGAATGCGCCTTAAGAATCATAGAAGCAACATCGCGAACGTCTACTACTCCGGTTGACCCATCGGTGGTTAAGGGCAGTTTTCCGTCAAGAATACGCGCCCACAATTCCTGCGGGGCATTCGCCTTAGGTCCCATCCCTAGAATTACACCTGGACGGACAATAGAAATTGAAAGACCCGCCGCATGAGCAGCCCAAACCCTGAGCTCACTTGCGATTTTCCCCAAAGCATAATTAGAAAGGAACGCATCTGACCGATTCGGATGAAAATGTTCAGGACCAATGACCTCTTCTTCCCCCAAGGAAACTGTTGCGCCCATAACGGCGATAGAACTGATGTGAGTAAAATGTTTTACACCTAGCATTTCAGCCAGTATAAGCATCTCATCGGTGAGCTGCTCGTTAGAAGTTCCTTTTGCGGCGGAAGGACTTACGTTAATAGTAGCTGCCGCATGAATTATAGTACTCGGCTGTGGAAGGTTTGCTTTGGCGCAATACTCGTCAATGGCATTTTTAGTGTGATGGGCATCAGAGAGGTCACAATTCAACCACTTCACATTTGAAGCTATTGCAAGAGCACCGCGCTCCAACTCCAAAAAATCCTCTACCATATGAACCTGAGCCATAGAAGAAGACGCTCTTCGCGCACATAAGATGGAACCTTCAAACCCTTCAGTAGACAATCGACCAAGAAGCTCTGCAAGGACGAAAGCTCCTAATTGACCAGTTGCGCCGGTAATAAACAAAGTGTCTGTGGAATCCATTGGCAATGTACGCTGTCGTGAAAGTAGTGGTTATTACTTTTGTAATAGAAATCTTTACGCATGAAAAAAACAGATATCCTCAAGGCACTCGAAAAAGTGGGTACTACCAAAGCGGAAAACATAGTCGCCGCTGATTTGGTACGTAATATTCAAGTTTTTGGTGACGAGGTGATTGTAGACGCCGAGAGCATAAGCCCTACCCTTCAAGCGAAAAAGAAGCTTGAAGTAGATATCATGAAAGCCATCCATGACGAGGTCAATGTCAAGGCTAAGGTAGTCGTGAATATTACTGTGAGCGAGAAAGCCAAAGAAGAAGCGAGCAATGTCATCAAGGGAGCCTCTATTCCAGGCGTTCAGAACATTATCGCTATTGCTTCCGGCAAAGGCGGCGTTGGTAAAAGCACCGTTACTGCAAATTTGGCTATCGCATTGAAGAAGATGGGATTCAAAGTCGGATTGATTGATGCTGATATCTATGGTCCTTCGGCACCGTTGATGTTTGACATTCAACATGCCAAGCCTATGACAGTGAATGTCGATGGCAAAAACAAGATGGGACCTGTGGACGGCTATGGTGTGAAAATCATGTCTATCGGATTCTTTGCCAACATGGATCAGGCCGTTGTTTGGCGTGGAGCCATGGCAACGAAGGCGTTGACGCAAATGATTCACGATACACACTGGGGTGAACTCGACTTTTTGTTGATTGATTTGCCACCAGGTACCGGTGATATACATCTAAGTATGGTTCAAAATGTTCCAGTTACGGGCGCAGCCATCGTGAGCACACCACAAAAGGTAGCCTTGGCAGATTGCCGAAAAGGGGTAGCGATGTTCCAAATGGACCAAATCAACGTTCCAGTTTTGGGTATTTTAGAAAACATGAGCTATTTCACACCGCCTGAATTGCCGGAGAACAAATACTATTTATTCGGTAAAGAAGGGGCTAGAAACATGGCGAAGTCATTGGATGTGCCTTTCTTAGGTGAATTACCATTAATCCAAAGCATTCGCGAAGCAGGTGATGTAGGTCGTCCTGCCGCACTTCAAGAGGGAACAAATATTCCGTTGGCTTTTGAGGAAATCGCTCGTAATATTGTAAGCGAAGTTGCCAAGCGCAACGAAAACCTACCGCCAACCGAGATTGTCCGCATTACAACAATGGCCGGATGCTCGACAAAATGACAGAAAAGTGAGTACGCTAACAGAAAAAATCGAGAAAGCTCTAGACGAGGTTCGTCCATTTCTTGCCAATGACGGAGGAGACGTAAGTCTAGTAAACATTGATGGGACGACTGTGGAAGTTCAGTTCCACGGGGCTTGTGTTGGTTGCAAAGTGAGCGACTTCACGTTAAAAGGCGGGATAGAAACCACCATTAAAAAATATGCGCCTGAAATCGAGCGCGTCATAGCCATCGAGGCTTAAACCACTAGTTATTATGCTGCAGATCCAGCGCATCAGACAACAACCGGAAGCAATCATTGAAGGATTGAAAAAGAGAGGTATTGACGCCGCTCAAACGGTGAACGACTTAATTGACCTGGATGCACAGCGCCGTGGAATCCGTCATCAAATGGAGGAAAAGCAGGCGCGTAGTAATGCATTGGCTAAAGAAATTGGCCAATTATTCAAATCTGGTAAAGGCGAAGAGGCAAATGAACTCAAAGCCGAAACTGGTACCTTGAAGCAGGATATCAAAGTTTTGAACGAAGAACTTCAAGGCCTCGAAGAAAAAGAACACGACCTCATCCTTACGCTTCCAAATGTTCCTCACGAGAGCGTTCCTGCTGGAAAAGATGAAAACGATAATGAAGAAGTTGGCCGCAAAGGGGAAATTCCAACCTTGCACGAAGGCGCTAAGCCGCACTGGGATTTGGCCTCTGAATACAACCTCATTGACTTTGAACTGGGTGTGAAAATCAGCGGTGCAGGTTTTCCTGTATACGTCAATCACGGGGCACGTCTTCAACGTGCGATGATCAACTTCTTCCTTGACGAGAACAGAGCTGCTGGGTATACCGAATACCAACCGCCGCACTTTGTGAATGCTGCCTCAGGTTATGGAACGGGACAACTTCCAGATAAGGAGGGTCAGATGTATGAAATGCCTTTGGACGGGTTGTATGCTATTCCAACCGCAGAGGTGCCTATTACCAATATCTTCCGAGACGAGATTGTAAAAGCTTCAGATTTCCCAATCAAGAGTACAGGCTATACGCCGTGTTTCCGTCGCGAAGCAGGCTCTTACGGTAAAGATGTACGTGGCTTAAACCGACTGCACCAGTTCGATAAAGTTGAAATTGTGAGCATCACTGACCCTGAAAGCTCCTATGCGCTCTTGGATGAAATGGTAGCACACGTGGCTAGCCTTCTAGACAAGCTCGAATTGCCGTATCGAATTCTTAGACTATGCGGTGGAGATGCCGGGTTTACCTCGGCATTGACTTACGACTTTGAAGTATATAGTGCTGCACAAGAACGCTGGTTAGAAGTGAGCTCTGTGTCAAATTTTGAAACGTTCCAAGCGAACCGTTTGAAGCTTCGCTATAGGGATGAGAATGGTAAAACACAGCTTTGCCACACTTTAAATGGATCTGCTATGGCACTTCCACGTGTGTTGGCAGCACTACTTGAAAACCACCAAACACCAGAAGGGATTAAAATCCCAGAAGCGCTCGTTTCTTATACCGGTTTCGACTTTATCAAATAATGCATCGTTTACTACTTCTCTCACTTCTTCTTCTCGGAGTATCTTCCTGCGCACCCCAAGAATCTTGGCAAGCGGAAATGGTAGATAGGCTAGATTCCATGGTTGTCTTAAGTGAAAGCCATGAAGCCGTAATACAGAGCGTAGATAGCGCTAGATTGAATGCCGCTTACCTAGAATTGGGTGAACACCAAGTTTTCTTCCTTGCACAAGTCGATGAGATGATGGCACTGGAAATTCCCAAAGAGGTATTCACAGGGCCCTTATTCCAAATGGACAATTGCGTAAAATACTACGGCCGTGTGGTGGGTAGTTACACGACAGAATTGGACCCCAAATACAACAGCACGCAATTAACCAACCTCCGATCGACAGTCAGAAATGGCGACATTGATAGTGCCAGTGCAGTGAAGTACTTTAACGATGAAGCTTTCGTCTTGAGAGATACCGACCGTAGGATTAATAAAAGTTACGGCGGTTGTTTCGAATGCCTCCGTAAACATGACGCTCTAATGGCCGATTTAGACTCGCTAAAGAACTATATATTAGCGACAAATGCGCCTGAATAAATTATTACTTCTTCTTTGTATTCCACTGTTCGGCTTGGCCCAAAGGTCACAGCCCACCACAAATATACGCTCATGCGATACCCTGATCATGCAGGGCAATTATACACGTGCTATTGATTGTATACAGCCCCATTACAACGCTAATCCTCAAGGACCGGGCTATGACAAGTTACTCGATGCTTACCTATTAAGTAACGATACCTCAGCTGCGCTTAAACTTGTCAGAAAGCAAAGCAAACGCTTTGGGGATGCCCGCCCACAATACACGGTCGATTATTGGGTACTCAGCGGGAAACTAGGAAAGAAAGGACCACAATGGGAAGACATTGAATTACAGGTCGTAAAGAACCCATATTCTTCACGGGCAGTCGCACGAGTATTAGAAAAATATGGTCTTTTGAAAGAGGCTATCGCAATCTATGAGTTGGCCGAGCAAAGACAACCCAAACTCAATGTTTCTTTCGAAAGGGCCCAATTATATGCCCAACTCGGGGACATAGACGCCCAGTATAAAGCCTATTTAAAGGCCATCGATGAAAACCGCAGTTATTTGAACAACATCAAATTACGCATGACTCAAAATATCGGAGATGATGTGTCCGGCGCCCATGCTAATGCCGCGAAAGAAGCCCTTATTTCGCGCATTCAAGCCGGCGGCGATGCAGGCGTTTTTGAGAGTCTTCTATTGTTCGTTTATCGTGAATTAGGCGAGTATGAGCGGGCCTTCAGATGGTTAAAAGCCAAAGCAAAAAGTGACGACTTCAGAGCCAATGAGCTTATGATTGTTGCGCGCGACGCGAGGGACATAGAACAGTATGAGCTAGCTTCGAGAGTCTATGATTTTATGATTCATTCGAAACCATCCATGGTTCAGGGCGGGTGGCTGAATGAGGCACTCATAGAACAACTCGGTGTTCTAGATCGCTTAGATGAAAAACAAGCAGCAATACTCACCTCTGAATTTGACGGCAGCCAATGCGGCAATTGCTTCGGTTGGGAATTAGCGCGTGAAGAATATATAATCAAGCAACAAACAATCGACAGTGCACTAACTGCCAATTATAAAGAGATCATGTCATCGCTGCGTGCGCGTTACCCGAGACCGCTATTTGAAGGCTTGACTTATAAGAGTTACGCAAGCGTTCTTCAAATAGCTGGCCGATTCGATGAGGCGCTGATAGAATTTGCCCGTGCAGAAACGCTCTTAGGGGATTCCAAAGAAGGCGACGAAAGCCGCTTGGCCCGCGCCATGTGCGCCTTCTACGACGGGGATATAGACTGGGCAAAAACACAACTTGAAGTTCTACTCAAATCAACCTCAAAGGAGATTGCCAACGACGCCCTGGAGAACGCCCTGTTGATTGCTGCGAACTCTGTAGAAGATACCCTTTATGAAGGGCTACAACTTCTGCGAGTTCCCATGCTCTTTGAAATTATGGGGCAACAACAAAAGGCCTTGGATGAGTACAATAGAATCGAGAACATTTTACTAGCGAATGAAGTCTATGACGATCTCTTGTATAAAAAAGGGAAGTTGCTCTTGAGTATGGGGTACTTCCAAGAAGCAAAACAAAGCTTTTTAGTTCTGCAGAATGCCGCTGGAGAAGGCATGTGGAAAGAAGAAGGTTATTTTTATTTCGCCAAGGCCGCATTTGAATTGGACCCTGATTCTTCGGAAGAGGCACTCATGGAGTATCTGATTAGCTATCCAAATGGTTTTTATACCGAACAGGCCCGCACAATGTATCGTACCTTTGCCTTATGAGTGAACACATCTACAATGTAACGATCGTTGTAAATCCAGTTGTTGAAACACGCTGGATCCAATGGATGAAAGAAGAACATATCCCAGAGGTCATGGAGACGGGCATGTTTACATCCTTCATATTTACCCAAGTGTTCCCAGAACAAGAACAGGATCACCCGAGTTACAGTGTTCAGTACCGCGCTTCTGATCTAGAGAGCATTAAGCTCTACATGCAAATGTATGCGGGTGCACTGCGCGAAAAGAGTGCAAAAGCCTGGGGTGAACATGCACTCGCCTTCAGAACGGTGCTAGAAGTTTTGGATAAAAAACAATGAAGCGCAGCGACGTCTTTACCCTTACTAACGGTCTTCAATGTGCTTTTCAATACAAGAAAAGCACGGTTGCGCACATAGCTGTTGCCATCAAGGCAGGCTCCCGCGACGAACTAAAACATCAGCAGGGACTTGCGCACTTTATCGAACACAACCTTTTCAAAGGCACCAAGAACCGGAAGGCGTACCACATCTTGAGCAGATTGGACGATGTTGGCGGCGAACTCAATGCCTATACCACCAAAGAGGAGACGATAATCCATGCGAGCTTTTTAAAGCGTGACCTACGCCGAGCGGTAGAACTGTTGAGTGACGTGTTGATTGAGAGCACCTTTCCTGAAAGAGAATTGGCTAAAGAAAAAGAGGTCATCAAAGACGAAATTTTTAGCTACAAAGACACTCCTTCGGAACGCATATTTGACGACTTCGAAGATCTTATTTTCGAAGGAAACGGCCTAGGTAGAAATATTTTAGGCACCCCTGAAAGTGTAGATGGCCTGAGCCGTAATGACATCCTCGAGTTTAAAAGCAGAACCTACACTGCTGAGCGCATAAAAATAGCCATTACCGGCCCATATGGTGGTGATCGTATAACAGCAGTACTCGGAGAATACTTTGGAGAGTGGTCGCTAACTAAAAACCAATGGTCTGCTGAAAACAGTGCTGCCACTGCTCCAAGACGTATTGTAAGCCCGGAAGCGCAATTTCAAGATCATTTCATGACCGGATGGCGCATACCTGGGATACACTCCAGCGATAGAAGAGCACTTTTATTACTGAATAATGTCTTAGGAGGACCTGCGATGAACAGCCGTCTTGGATTAAACATTAGAGAAAAGTACGGCATCGCTTACAACATAGAGAGCTACATGAACCTTTACAGCGATGTTGGAATGCTTGGCATTTACTTGGGCTGTGACCCACTTCAGACAAAAAAGGCAGAACAACTGGTGCACAAAGAAGTCGAGAGATTTATTAGTCAACCCTTGGGAACGTTGCAATTGAGCAAGGCTAAAAACCAATTCATCGGTCAGATGGCATTGGCAGAAGAAAATGGCCTGAACAGTGCCATTGGCGCAGCGCGTGCATTGCTTCACTTTGGAAAAATGAGCACTTTTGATTTTGTAGCTTCTCAAATACGAGAGTTGACTACATTCGATTTACAGCGTGTAGCCAACGATTACTTAGCCAAAGAGCTAGCCTTTTCATTGATCTACACGAAAGCTTAGTGCCATGGAATTTTTAAGCGACGACATACACAACTACATCTCAAAGCACACCACAAAGGCTCCTGAGTTTTTGAACGAATTAGAACGTGAGACTTGGGTCAAAGTAGTCATGCCGCGTATGTTGAGCGGTCATGTCCAAGGTCAAATTCTTAAGATGTTCTCGTACATGACCCAACCCAAATACATCCTTGAGGTTGGCACTTTTACAGGCTACGCGTCTCATTACCTTGTCGAAGGACTCGCGGCAGATGGGGAGTTTCACGCAGTTGAAGTCAACGAGGAACTGGAATCTATTATTCTCAAGTATTGGCAAAAAAATCCTCGTTTTGAGCAAATGAAATTGCACCTGGGTCCTGCAGGCGATGTACTCAAAGTGCTCCAACGCCCGTGGGATTTCATCTTCTTAGATGCGGATAAGCGCGGTCTTTTAGACTATTATGAGCTGCTTGTTCCGCAAATGCCAAGCGGTGGTATTATGCTAGTAGATAATATTTTATGGTCTGGAAAGGTCGTTGAAGCAGTGGCGCCAAACGACAAAGACACCAAAGCCATTTTAGCTTTAAATGCGCACATCGCGAATGACCCAAGGGTCGAACAAGTCATTCTCAGTGTTCGTGATGGAATTATGATGGTTCGCAAGCGCTAATTAACTGATGTTTTCCTATCTTGGATGTTCAATTCAATTAAAGAACTACTTATGAAAAAAGTTTTACTCCTTGCGGCTGTTGCATTCGGGTTGAACGGTTTCGCTCAAGACGCGATGGCAACGAAGTTGTTGCAGACTGAAATCACCCCTGACGCTGCTGCCAAAGAAAAAATTGAGGACATCATCCTCAAGAGAGGCGGTGCAGTAGATAATAACTACGACTACACTGACTTCTTGTACCAGTTTTACAGCTCGGATATGGCTCTAGGTGCGATCACAACGACACCAGATTCTTCGACTGTTATTGTTTATTCTGACGGTACTCCTGGTTACTCTTACAACCACGCAGTTGGGGCTCTTTACGATTTCAACTACTACGGTTGGGGCGATAACGAGTTTAACGAAACAGATCAGGTAAACATTGATTCACTTTACGTGATTGGTGGTTACGACATCTTTGACGGTAACAATACCGATAAAATCCGCTTTACCATCTTTAAAGGTGCGAACGGTTTCTCTTCACCTTTCGCAGGTGTTCTGTACAACGCAGGTACTTGGGCTGCTCTAGACCCAACAGTACAACCAAGCGCGAAAACTATGGCTTACGCTGGTAGCTCTTCTGACGGTAACATGGGTGGTGTAAGTGCTACGAACACAACTGTGATTGACTACACCTTGAGCACTGCAGATAGTGGTGTTGCAGTTGTAGGTGTTGAAGTACCTAACGGTGGTCTATCCATGATGGGCGACGAGTTGTTGGGTATCTTCATTGAGTACTTGCCAGGTGGCGCTTCTACGTCAGATACTATTGACTACTCAAACAACACTGGTGATATCAACCCATTCTACTTCTATTACTACAGAGAAGGAAACACTTCAGCTCCTCAAGGTTACTTTATCCAAGATTACGACAGTACTTCTACGAACTGTTCGAACTTCTTGTTTAACACAACTCGTTATGCTGCGTGGTCAGGTACTTCCTCTTGGAGAAACGACCAGACGAGTATTAACATGAGCTACTCACACTTGATTTCTGTAACAGCTTCAGGTACTTCAACTATTGGTATCGAAGATGCAGATTTGACGTCAGTATCTATCTTCCCGAACCCATCTAACGGTGTCGTAAACGTAGAGCTAGATGCTACTGCTGACGCTACAGTTACTGTAGTTGACGTACTAGGTCAAGTAGTATATGCTGCTAACGAAAACTTCGTAGCTGGCGAGCGCAAAGTGATCGACCTAAGCAATAACGCTAAAGGGATGTACATCCTTTCAGTAGAAGGCGAAGGCGTGAACACTGTAGAGCGCATCACGATCAAGTAATCCTTACTTGCTCAACACAAAATACCCAGCCGGGGCGCGCAAGCGTCCCGGTTTTTTTATGATTTAAAATTGCGCTTAACGCAGGGCTTGACGCACTTGCTTGAAGAGTTTTGATTTGAAGACGTATTCTTCAACATCAGCATTGGTAGATCTCAAAACCTGTGAACTGTTTCCTTCCCAAACTTTGTGGCCTTCTTTCATGAAGACAACATGATCGCCAATCTCGAGGACAGAGTTCATATCGTGGGTATTCACAATGGTTGTCATACCAAACTCGTGTGTAATCTCATGAATGAGCTGATCTATCACTATGGCTGTCTCCGGGTCTAGGCCAGAATTAGGCTCATCACAAAAAAGGTACTTCGGGCTCATCGAAATCGCACGCGCGATACTCACCCGCTTTTGCATACCGCCAGAGATCTCACTAGGAAACTTTATATCTGCACCTTCTAAACGAACGCGATCCATGACAAATTTGACGCGCTGATCCATTTCATGCTCAGTCATCGTAGAGAACATTTCCAGCGGAAAGCGGATGTTTTGTGCAACCGTCATGCTATCGAACAAGGCACCGCCTTGAAAAACCATTCCTATCTCTTGACGAAGCTTCTTGAAGCGTTGCTTAGACATTTCACTCAGAACCTCACCATCGTATAAGATCTGGCCCTGGTCTGGCTCATGCAACCCTAAGATAGTTTTCAGAAACACCGTTTTTCCGGAACCTGAGCGACCAATGATGAGATTGGTCTCGCCTTGATGAAAGTCAACATCAACGCCTTTAAGGACGTCGTTGCTACCGAAGCTCTTGTGTATGCCTTTCGCTTGAATCATTAGTTGAGCAATAAATCAGTTAAGACATAATTAGATAGGATGATCGCTAAACAAGACCGCACTACGGCGTTGGTACTAGCCACACCTACCTCAACGGCACCGCCTTTCACAGTATACCCACAATAGGCACTAACGGATCCAATTATAAAGGCATAAACCACGGATTTTATCAAACCGTAGATGATATTTTCGAATACAATAAACTCCAATTGGTACCCACTAATACTTTCTTGGAAAGCAATTAGACCCAGAAGATCACCAGCCATTGCACCGCCCCACAAGCCAAGGAACATGGACATCAAGATGAGTAAAGGATTGAAGAATAATTGGGCCACTATTTTAGGCAGAATGAGATGGCTAGCGCTATTTACTCCCATTACTTCTAAAGCATCTATCTGCTCAGAAACACGCATGGTTCCCAGACTCGAAGCAATATTTGAACCCACTTTCCCCGCAAGAATTAAGCTTACCACTGTTGGACTAAACTCAAGTGTTATGGATTCTCTAGTGGCCATCGCAATGTAGTAGGTTGGAATCAGGGGATCATCGCTCAATTGAAAAGCCGTTTGAATGGTGACAATAGCTCCCATAAAGACTGATAGAATCACAACGATACCAATGGAATCTATGCCGAGAAGCTGAATTTCCTTAATCGTAGAACGGTAGAAAAGCTTCCAACGGTCTGGACGTCGAAATACTTTCGTCATTAAAACGCCGTAGGCACCAATTCCTTCGAAAAAGTTCGTGATCATATGGCTAATTTACAGTTTCTTTGAAGGACAAACTCCTATGTTATGAAGAGAATTGCCACTATTTCTATTGTTTTTCTTGCATTCGCGCTGAGCAGCTGCGGAACAGCCAAGGACTGCGACTGCCCATCCTTCTCATCGACCCTAACAACGCAAATAGGTTAATGAATTTAGCGCCGCTTTTGCCCTATTTGCCTTCGGCTGAAGTGCTGCCCCTCCTCCATAAATGGCTCAAAGACGAAGCCTTTGATTTAGCAGTTCACAAACCTCGAGCCACGAAGCTTGGCGATTTTCGCCCCCCGAGACAGGGAGCCCGGGCTAAAATCACATTGAATAGTAACCTAGGCAAATACCAATTCTTAACGACGCTGGTCCATGAAATCGCACATCTTAAGGTGTGGAATGCTTATGGACGTAAGGCTGCTCCACACGGCATTGAATGGAAGAGCATATTCGGCCAAATGCTTCTAGAGATGGCGGAACAATGTGATTTCCCTAAAGAGTACCGCTCTGCAATCTTAAACCACGCTGCAAAACCTAAGAGCGCCGTCGGTGGCGACCCACAGTTGCAAAAGGTCGTACTTCAACTCGATAGCGACCAAGAAATATTGCTACTGGGAGACCTCAAAACAGGTGCGGTATTCACTTTTAAAGGTCGTCGCTTTAAGAAGATTGAAATACGAAGAACTAGAGCACTGGTAGAAGAGCTTGGATCAAAAAAGCAATACACCATTCCACTGGTCGCTCAAGTCAACGTTGCAGAATAAGGCGCATTCCTCTAGCAAATAGTACCTTTGCGCAAAACAAGGGCATTCATGGCAAAGGATATTTTCTCTACGGATTACAAATTGGGAATATTGGGCGGTGGCCAATTGGGCAAAATGATGCTCTACTCCACTCGCAAGTTTGACATCCGCACAAAAGTCCTAGATCCTTCCCCTGAGGCACCTGCGCAGTATGGCGCTAACGAATTTCAAGTAGGCTCACTTCAGGATTACGACACAGTCATGGCATTTGCTGCCGATTGTGATACCGTATGTATTGAGATTGAAGCAGTCAACGTACAAGCATTGAGAGACCTTCGCGCCCAGGGTAAAAAAGTACACCCGAACCCAGATAGCCTCGAGCTCATCCAGGATAAGACGAAGCAAAAACAATTCTACGCCGACCATAATATCCCTACCTCACGTTTTGAGATGGTCTCAGGCATGGCTGAATTTGAGGCCGCTCGCGACCGTTGGCCCATCCCATTTGTGTGGAAAGCAGCCACCGGAGGATATGATGGCTTTGGGGTCGTTGTATGCCGCAGCGAAGAAGATGTACAACATATCCCAGATGCACCCGGCATGCTCGAAGCGTTTGTAGATTTTGAATTAGAAGTAAGTGTGATTGTCGCTCGCAATGAAAGTGGCGAGGTGAAGACCTTCCCTGTTGCAGACCAAGAATTCCACCCTACGGCGAACCAAGTGGAGTACGTCCTCTGCCCTTCTGTCCTCTCCCAAGAGATGCAACAAAAGGCGGAAGATATCGCAATTAAGACTGCAGAAGCCTACGACATCTGCGGCCTGCTCGCCGTAGAACTCTTTGTTACTAAGGAAGGAGATATTCTGGTAAATGAAGTTGCTCCACGACCGCACAATAGCGGACACCATACCATAGAAGCTTGCTATACGAGCCAATTCGAACAGCACGTTCGCGCCGTCCTAGACCTACCTCTAGGTTCCACCGAACTAAAGGCCGCAGGTGTAATGGCAAACCTAGTAGGTGCCGAAGGGTATAGCGGTGATGTGGTGTATCAGGGGTACGACGAATTGCTAGGAGAACCTGGGGTAAACATTCACATTTATGGAAAGGCGCAAACACGTCCTTTCCGTAAAATGGGACACGTCACGGTGGCGGCAAAAGATAGAGATGAAGCCCGCAAGCGCGCCGAGTGGGCAAAGAATAGTATATTGGTCAAAAGCAAATAGTCATGATCGGAATCATTATGGGCAGCACTTCAGACCTGCCAGTTATGCAACAAGCTATCGATGTATTGGACGAATTAGGCCTAGCCTATGAAGTTGATATCGTGAGTGCCCACCGCACGCCAGAGAAGCTTATGGATTACGGTCAAAATGCGCACAAAAGAGGCATTAAAGCTATCATTGCCGGCGCCGGTGGTGCAGCACATCTTCCAGGCATGGTGGCTTCAGTAAGTCCACTTCCTGTCATAGGTGTTCCCGTACACAGTTCAAATTCTATTGACGGATGGGACAGCGTACTTTCTATTCTTCAAATGCCGGGTGGCGTCCCTGTAGCTACTGTGGCACTAGATGGTGCCAAGAACGCAGGTATCCTTGCCGCACAGATTGTAGGTTCTTCAGATGGAGCGGTATTGCAACGTATGGTCGATTACAAAGAAGGCCTCAAAGCCAAAGTCTTAAAAGGTGCAGAGGAAGTAAAGGCGAAATACTCGAAATAATTAGGCCATCAAGCTTTTCGAAGCTTCTCTTTCAATGCTCGAATAATGAGCCAACCTGTGAGGCCGTAGCTGAAAATCATCATCAAGATCCCAGGAAGTACCGTAAGCGCATTAGTAAGTGTAAATGCCGGGTAACTAAATCCAAAAATAGCCAGAATAAGTACCAGCAATCCTACCACATGGACAAGAAGTGTGAAGAGGTAGCGCCTTTTGAATTGGCTCCAGAAGACCTCAAAGTTCTCGCTTTGAAAATTTCTGCTGTAATAAAGATTCAAATATCCCACCCCAGGTATACCAAGGAAGAACGAATAAAGCATGCTCAAGAGAAAGACCAAACCGAGGCCGTCAAAATGAAGCGTCTGTTGGTAAGCGTTGACCAGTACAAAAGACAAGAATGTCATCCCGACGCTGCCCAAAACTAGACTGCCAAAGAAGTGAAGAAATGCATACCTCAAGGGCATCTACAATCGTTTAAGGTGACTGACTAAAATTTCCTTTTTGCGATTACTTACAGGTACTGTTGAGCCCTCTTTAAGCAATACATAGCCACCGTCCGCGCTGATATAGCGTGAGACCATCTCAAGATTGACCAAGTGGCTTTTATGAACACGCTCGAAGCCAGCAGGTCGAAGCAATGTCTCGTATTCCTTCATGGTTTTTGAAGCCAATACACTTGTCTTATCTGCCAAATAAAAAGTAGTATAGTTAGAACTGCTTTCACATCTAACAATATCTTCAACATTAAGGATGTGCATGCCTTCGGTAGTTGGAATGACCAATTTTTTAGGCGCTCCTTTCGCCGCCTCGCTTACGACTTCTTGTCGCTCTGAACCGACCTTTTCGCCAGCCTTACGCACTGCCTTAACGAGCTCCTCAGCATCTATAGGCTTCAGCAGGTAATCTAATGCTGCGTGCTTGATCGCCTTCACTGCAAATTCATCGTGTGCAGTTGTGAAAATCAATGAGGGCAGCGCTGAACCGTCCCATTTTTCAATAAGATCGAAGCCAGATTCGCCGTTGAGATTAACATCGAGAAAAAGAACATCTATAGATTCCTTAGCCAAGATCGCAATAGCCTCATCGACTGTATTGCATTGCGCCACCACATTCACCTCTGGACAAAACAGACCTAACTTCCCAGCGAGGCTTTCCAAAACAGGTTGTTCGTCGTCTAACAGTAATGCGTTCATAGGCGTATTGATTTACTTGAAGCTACAATTTAATCTTCGCTCGGTAAAGGGAGAATGAGTGAAACACGCGTTCCAAGAATTGAACCATCGTTCTCGACCGGTTCCAATACGAAGCTATAAGGTGCCCCATTCTTCTTAGTCAGCAGATCAAGTCGTTCACGGATAATCGCAAGACCGTGGCTCTTTGAAGCCGCTTCAACATCCGCAATTCCGGGTCCATTGTCTTCAATTACTATGTGCAGGGCATGCTCTTTAATACCGATCTGCGCAAGGATTGCTCCAGGCTTGCCATTGGCGAAATTTGGACGCATTGCATGTTGAACAGCGTTTTCCACCAAGGGCTGGACGAGCATCGGGGGCAGCTTGGTATCGTAGAGATCGAGGTCGTCGGCCACGTCAAGCTGCCAAGTGAACTCGCCGTAACGCAAAATGCAGAGATCCACATATTTATTCAATAAGTCAATCTCATCAGCCAGTACCATTGCATTGCTGCGCGAGCTCTCTAGTGTAAGGCGCATAAGTTTGGCCAATTTACCCATGTAGAGTACCGCATCTTTTGGTTGGTTTTTGAAAATGAAATTGGATATCGCATCGAGGGCATTGAAGAGAAAGTGCGGATTCATCTGACCGCGCTTGCTCTGGAGCTCTGCATCGGCAAGGCGTTCTTGCAATTCCAATCTTTCGTTTGCCCGCAATCGCTCGCGACGCTGCCAAAACACTACGATAGCTGCTAAAACCGTTATGATTACTGCCCAAGAGCTAGGTCTCTTGTACCAAAGCGCTTTAATTGTAAAGGTGAACTCAGCTGGAGTACTCGCGGCGAAATCTGCGCGGGTATCTACTTGAATTTTTACAGCATAAGCACCGGGAGCTGGGTATTCTAAAAGAATTGGCCCGCCTAAATCCCAAAATTCCCAAGGGCCATCATTCACTTTATACCTACCGAGAAGCGGCGAATTACTTTCTACATCCACACTGGCAGAAAAGCCAATTGAATTTGGTGCCGTTAAAGCCCCTGACAAATCTGTCGACGCAATACCGTCAATAAATGTATTAAAGGCGGCAGCGTGAGGAACATTTGGCTCGCCTGAGTTGGCAAAAGTATACATACCCGAAGGGGTTGCGATGTACAAAGTTGTACCTATTAGTGCAACGTCATAATTCCCGGGGCGCAGGTCAGGAAGCTCGCGATGCGGATCTATCGTGTAGAGTAAAAGGCTGTCGCGCTTCACTGAAACGCCCGATGAGGCGAACGTATAAGTAAGGTCTGCAACAGAATCTATATCGTAAGCCTCCTCGTAGGATTCACGAACATAGGCCAATCTCGTAAAGTCGTCCGTACTCCAGTTGCCTTCTAGGAGTTTATTGACTTGAATACTACCCAGTGGTGTCCGCGCCATGGGGCCGTCAAATGCGAAAACGGGCAGCCCAGAGCCGACCTTTTTCCATTGGTGATCTTTATTGTCCCACTGGTAATACCCGCTCTCCGCGCTAAGGAGTAAACCATAATCTGTAGGCGCAATGTCAAAGATCAGGCCTTTAAAATTTTGTCGATCTAGCTCAAATCCTGTAGCATCCATGGTGACCAATTCAGAGCCCATTCTCAAAAAGTTTAATCGATCAGAACCCAAGGTCATGCGCCAAATGCCTGAGGCTTTGTCGCTGATCTGCTCGGCTGCGTCGCTAAATCTTACCTGCACACCACTGGCGGTAACAATGTATTTGGTACCATAACCGCTGATGACCTCTATTGGGTATGCTTGTAAACCACCTTTGACCTGCGGTACGAGGCCCGTATCGCTCTGGCTAAAACTGTAGATGGAGTTTCGGTTGAATTTCTTGAATCGAGTGCTGGGTTTAATGAATCCATCGAGCAGTTCATACACACCAGATCCCTGTGTTCCTAAGTACAATCGGTCACCTTCAAAAGCCGCACTAATCACGGGATCTGAAGGAAATCCTTGTGCTGGACCAAAGGACTGCGCCATGGCCGAAACAGTGATGAAAAGAGAGAAAAGCAGGAGTGATTTCTTCATACCACAATGTTAGTTAAAAAGAGTCAGTACTCCCCGTGAAAACATAATCATATAATTATGGTTATGATTGATGAGTCTTATATTTGCTATGGCTTATATTTGTCTATACACACAACAAGACTCTTTTTAGGTTTATTATGAATTACACACTACGCCAATTACAGGTTTTCCGCGCCATTGCCAATCACGGAAGTATTACAAAGGCAGCCAGACATCTGCACCTGACTCAACCCGCAGTAAGCTTACAGTTTAAATCATTTTCGGAACAATTTGACTTTCCGCTCATCGAGTATCAAGGAAAGAAGCTGGTAATCACGCCTCTTGGAAAAGAAGTGAAGATTCATGCCGAGCGTATCCTAGACCAAGCGAATGCCTTGAAGCTGATGAATGAATCGCTCAAAGAGGAACTTACAGGTACTCTATTGCTCTCCATTGTTAGTACAGGTAAGTATGTCATGCCGTATTTGTTGGGCGAATTCTTGGAAAAATACCCTGCCACCGACCTAATCATGGACGTGACCAATAGAAGCACCGTGGTGGACCATTTAATGGATAACAGTGTAGATTTTGCCTTAGTGAGTGTCGTCCCTTCAAAACCTGAGCTCAACAAACTCACTTTATTTGAAAATGAGTTGGTACTCGTAGGGAACGAAGTCTATGCGCAACGGGCTAGGAAAAACTTGGACAATTGCCGCTTCCTTTTCCGTGAAACAGGTTCTGCAACGCGCCATGCTATGGAAGAATTTGTTGCTAAGCAAGATATCAAGGCAGACCGCATCTTGGAATTGACCAATAACGAGGCTATAAAACAAAGTGTAATGGCAGGTCTAGGTATTTCATTGATGCCGAAAATTGGGATTAAAAGAGAATTGGACCAAGGACTCATACACATCATTCCACACGAAGCATTACCTATGACCACGCAATGGAATTTAGTTTGGCGTAAGAATAAAAAACTAAGCCCAGTGGCATCGAGTTATCTCGAGTTCCTAGAAAGTAGATTTTCGCATTTCACTTCCAAGTTCAATCGTTAAATTTGCGCTCTATGAAGAGAATATATACCCTCGTTTTTGCCTCCTTTTTTTTATTCAATTGTACTTCGGACGAGAAGCGTCTTGAAATGCAAATGGATGCCATTTTAGAATGGATCGATGAAAGTGGACTTGAATTTACCGCCAGCGGCAGCGGTCTGTATTATCATGTGGAGGAAGCTGGAAACCCAAATCGTATTCCAGATAGTACAAACGAAGTCAGCTTCAAGCATGTAGGGTACTTGCTCGATTCAAGCATATTCTCTAACGGTTGGCATGCATCAAACTACATTCCACTACCGGCACTTGTCGAAGGTTTCCAAGAGGGATTAAAAATCATAGGTGAAGGCGGTCGAGCGGTCATTATCTTCCCATCAACCCTCGGGTATGGCGATAATGAACGTGCCACAATTCCTGCCTATAGTCCACTAATCTTCAGAGTAGAACTCGTTAGTTACTACTAAACAGGAATAACTTTTACTTCTTCACAATCTTTGCTTAAGGTTGAGGTTTAGCAAGAATTTAGATGGAAACTAAGGTCCATGTATTCTCCTATTCCTGCTTCATTACTCTTTTGGAGCATCCCTTTCCTATTCACGCCTAACACTGAACGTACGGCCTATTTTTCGGGTCAATCCTACGCTGAATTCTCCGAGTTCAAAATGGGGCTCAGGCAGGCCAAGAACTTTGGATTAGAGCTGGAAAACAGAAGATTGGCAGACTTCGGACAACAAACCATTGCCGCGAGTACGGGCGTCTCATTACATGAGCATCTAAGCTTCGATGCTGGACTACAATTTATTCGTTCTTTTCAGAGCAGCGCTTCTCATACCCAAGTTCACGTAAATACGAGCCTTCTGTTCCGCCAAGAGTTGACCCAATCACTGGTTTACCTCTCCCTCCATCCTGCTCGGCAATCCTTTGAATTTAAAGCAGCCCACCTCTACGAACTCGACCCCCAATGGCGCCTTGGAATGGAATGGGACTCCGAAAGCGACGCCCTGCAAATCCTCACCCATTTCACGACCGATCGAGTTCTTCTGACTCTCAGTATTGCACCGGAATACCAAAGGTTTGGCTTCGCCCTAAAATACCAGCAACTATGGATTCAAATAGCATTGAATACGGGCAGTACGATAAATGCACCCGTACTCTTAGGGCAATGGTAAGGATCTTTTTAGTCTTACTATTCACCCCTCAACTAGGATTTTCCCAAGTGCCTCGTGAAGCCCTTACTGAAGAAGCTTTAGAGGTTATAGATACCTCTTCCCTAAACAACATATCTGCACAACACCTTTGGCAAATATTCGGGCTACCTAAAGACGCTATTTTTCACTTCATTTCTTACCGCAATACCTTCGGTTCCATTGCACATACAAGCGAATTATATTACATCGACGGGCTAGATACATTCACCGTAGAATACCTCCTAGATATGTTTCCCTTAAAAAGGGTCGTGGAGAATTCACGAGGTCAAGTTGTTGCAAAATCTAGCCTAAGTAATGGTACTATTCGATTGAGCAACTCACTACTCCTAAGACATCACCAACACCGCGCCGCACTTCATACTGTTTTAGAGAATTTCAAGGCTACCTACAACGGGTATATTTCTAGTTCTACTAAAAACTCAAAATGGTTGATCGGCGATTACTCTGTGCATTGTGGACAAGGAATTCTTCTCGGTAGACCGGGATTCCCTTCGCCAACAACCAACGAATACTTTCGCTTCGGTCTAGGCGGGCAAACAGGGGTATCTTCTTCAGGAATGTATCGAGGTGTTGCTTGGCAACATCAAAACAAAGGCAACACTTTTCTCGGTGCATTAAGCCAGACCTCACCGCTTCTCATTTGGCAGAAAAACCGTAGCATCTATACTTATGGAGTAGGGCTCAAAGGCAGTGAATGGACCGTCTTTGGGAAATACTATGAAGGACCTCTTCGGGTGTTCACTGAAGTAACTCGGGAAAAACAACTCATTGGCGGAAACCTCTTGTACCAAGATGTATTGTTTGAACTCAACGTACTGCGAACTAAAGAAGGTTTAACTACTCGGAAGTACTTGAGCTGGCAAGACCGCTTAGGGCGTTGGCACATGATTCATAATGATGGGATCCTTCGAGTACAACTTCAAAATAAGAATCTCCGAATCTTTGTGAATGAGCATAGAACAGGCGCAATTGAACGCTCGTACCGATGGAAACTTCAACTCCAGCGCTCCAAAATAAATTATGATTTGCATTGGCATCAAGGAACCTATGGGCTTAGCGTTCGTCATTCATGGCTCCATGGACCCGCCAAGTACCATCTTTTGTTTGCTGCGGTAGATTACCGAGGAAGTCCTGTATGGCTTGGCATTCCTGCTGCGAGAGGTTACCTTGGTGCAGTGGCCATACATGAGGATTTTAGTGGAATAGTAGCTAAAGTGGCTATCGGGCCACTACAGATTGGCACGACGATCAACTTTGAAAACATTCCCAAGAGTGTACTACAAATGAGCTATTTCACCTCGCTATAGTTGTGAAAAATGGTTCCAAAATTCGGGATAGCTTTTAGCCACCACCGATGGGTCATTTAAAGTAACAGGGAATCTTAAAGACAACGGCGCCAAAGACATTGCTACCCTGTGATCCTCTAAGGAATCATAGGACTTAGGCCCGCGAGTGAATACTTCAGGATAATCCGCACAAAACAAACTGTCTCGAGTAGACCTTACCGTGATACCTAAGGATTGCGCCAATTGCTCCAAGGCCACAATACGGTTGGTTTCTTTGGTTGTTAGTGTTTGTAGTCCGTGGATTTCAAAAGGCACCTTGGTGACCAACAACGTCGTTATCAGGGCCTGTGCTAGATCTGGTTCAGATATCAAATTTGCTGTGAACTTGCCCAAAGGGAGTATGGGCTTTTTGGTCAATATCAAGGAGCCATTTTCAAAAGCGCTTTTCACCCCTAAAGGCTCAAAATATTCCAGTACTCGACTATCTCCTTGAAGGCTCTCAGGCTTAAATCCCAACAATTCAATGTTTGCCTCATTCGACAGCGCCACTACTTCGCACCAAAAGGCCACAGCAGACCAATCGCGTTCAATTAATAGCTCCACCTGCTTTGGTTGTTGACCTGCACTAATTTTAAATTCTTCAGCGGTTAGTAGTACCTCAAATCCCGACTCACGCAAAAGGGCTGCCGTCATCACCAAATACGGCTGTGAAGGAGCACTGTCCCAAGTCAAATGCAATCCCTCCTCCATTTTAGGGCTAATGAGCATCAAGGCAGTGATGAATTGCGAGCTATTCACATGCCCGAGATGTAGACGTCCGCCTTTTAGTTTCTTACCTTGGATGCGCAACGGAGCCTCGCCTTCAGCTGCCATGTAGCTCACAGAAGCGCCTAACGCATTCAGAGCGTCAACCAATGGCGCTATGGGTCGCTTATTCAAGCGTTCCGTGCCGTAAAGTTCCATTTCCGCACCTTCTTGACACGCCCAATATGCGGCTGCAAATCTCAGTGTGGTTCCGCCTGCACCAACCATGGCGCTATCGCCTAAATAGCCGTTGAGCACCTGTTTTAGATAAACGCTATCACTGGATGTGCTCATACCGCTTAAGGTAATCTCTGGATACATTGCAGCGAGGAGAAGTGCCCTGTTGACCATGCTCTTGCTGAGGGGCAACTCGAACGTCCCTTGTATGGGCTTTGTAATATGCTGAAGTGAAATATTATCTATCATCGGCACTTTGATTTAACCAAAGTAACGCCGCAGACCAAGTCTCTATACTTACAGGGTTACCAAAGGTGGGGGCACCTAGACGTTCGAGAAGTACAAACTGAACTTCACCGTTTTCATTTTTCTTATCGGCCCATTGGTGGTGCCACAGCACTTCGAAATCTTCCGTCGAAACATTTGCCCAAGGATATCTCTTCGCCAATTCCGCCTGAAGTCCTTGCTGCTGACTTAACACCAAAGCGACGTGCAATCCTTGAGTGACTGCACGACCGTGTGAAATCCCATTGCCTTTACTATGCATCAAACTTTCCCATGCATGGCCAAAAGTGTGTCCAAGATTTAAGATTTTACGAAGTCCGCTCTCTTTAAAATCGGACTCCACAACTGCAGCTTTCATCGCTATCGAACGTTTAATCTCTTCTTGTAAATCATCATTTGCCGTCCAACTCAAAACCTCAGGCCAATCAGTGCCAGTCAATAGGGCATGTTTGATCATCTCACCGTGGCCACTCGCCCATTCTTCCTCCGGAAGAGAACCTAGAAAGGAAGCATCAACCACCACCATATCCGGCTGGGAAAAGGTTCCTACCTGATTTTTCAAACCACCAATATTGATTCCTGTCTTTCCCCCAACCGAAGCGTCTACCATGGCAAGCAATGAGGTGGGTACTTGAATGAAGGGAATTCCGCGCTTGTAGGTCGAAGCTACGAAGCCACCGATATCACCGACTACCCCACCGCCAAGATTGATAAGAAGTGCATTGCGATCCGCTCCATGCTCTAGAAGTGTCAACCAAAGTTGATGGGCCAAATCAAGACTCTTGCTATCCTCACCCGAAGGGATTTCCAAAATTTCAAAATCAGCTTCTAAGGCAGTAAGCTTCTCGGCGAAAGCGGGTATGCAGATACTGGTGTTCTCATCCACCAAAACAAAAGTCTTCGAAGGCTCGTTGTTCGATAAATATTGGTCTAAAGCGGTAAACCCGTCTTCGCCAAAAAAAATGGTAGATGCTGTTGTATTCACACTTCAAAAATAACACTTCTCAGCACTATATTTGAGTGCCCAAAACACAGAGCATGATCGACTTTTCGAATACGGAGATTGCCTTTAAAATGAAGACCAACATGGACTTGCGCCAAAGCAAGCTGTTGTTCTCAACCCTGAGTTCACCTTCTGTCGTTAGTGCCCTAAAATCAATGACTCTAGCCTCCCTCCGGCTGCACCTACCTATTAAGGGTTTGGTCAAGGCAACTGTTTTTCGTCAGTTCTGTGGTGGCGAAAGTGTAGGAGAATGTACACCTCAAATTGCTCGTCTGGCGGAAGGTCGTGTAGGAGCCATATTAGACTACAGCGTCGAAGGAAAGGCACAAGAAGCAGATTTTGACAGAACTCTAGCTACCACTATTGAGACCTTAGAATACGCTCAAAATAATGCAGACGTACCCTTCGGAGTATTCAAGCCAACGGGTTTGGGAAGTATCGATATCTACGAAAAAGTAAGTCTTGGAAATCCACTTACCCAAGAAGAGCAAAAATCCTGGGACAACACCTTGGAGCGCTGGAGACGAATCATTGAAAAAGCCAATGAATTAGACGTCCCAGTAATGGTTGATGCAGAAGAAAGCTGGATTCAAACTGCTGTAGATGATTTGACCATTCAATACATGCGTGCCTATAATCAAGGAAAAGCAATTGTATACAACACGGCCCAACTCTATAGGCACGACCGGCTGGCACAGCTCACTGATGCTCTAGAACTTGCCAAGAAAGAAGGGTTCATTTACGCAGTTAAAATTGTACGCGGCGCCTACATGGAAAAAGAACGAGAGCGTGCATCTCGTATGGGCTATGCTTCTCCGATACAGCCTGATAAGGCGTCCACCGATACGGATTACAATGCAGCGCTGACTTTGATTTTAAATCATCTGAATCACATGGCAGTGGTCATAGGCACCCACAACGAAAATAGTGTAGCTCTCGCTGCCAAATTACTCTCGGAGCAAGGCTACCCTATTGACCATGCACATGTTCACGTGGCCCAACTCTTTGGAATGAGCGATCACATCAGCTTCAATGCCGCGGCCGTAGGATTAAATACAGCGAAATACTTGCCGTTTGGACCAGTAAGAGATGTCTTGCCCTACCTCTTTAGAAGAGCAGAAGAAAATACTGCTGTAGAGGGACAGACCGGCCGAGAACTCAGCCTCATTCAAAAAGAACTCGAGCGCCGTAAAGGTTAGTCGATATCCTTTTCCAAACGCAAGACTTTAACGGTATCACAGTTCTGCAATACCATCTTGTACGCGTAGCTATCGTGTGAAAATCTGACGAGATATTCACCACATGGCTCTTTACGCGGCTCACTAGCACCAAGAGCAACACGACCATCAACCACAGCGCGGTAATAGAGACTGTCCTTACTCAAGTCTAGCAAGGATTGCACTAAAGTAGTAGAATCTACCACCTTAGTCCTAAAGTTTTTCTTGACGCGAGCCTGTGGACCGTAGGCATAATCGAAATCGCGATCGCCAAAGAATGCCAAAACGAGTAAGATTCCGAGCCCAATACCTATTGCATAGAAGAGTAATCGACGTAAAAAAGCCATGAATGTAAAAGCGGTTAGAGGTTACCAAATAATAGTGCGTCACTCGAATACGGTAAATCGAAATGTTCACCCAGGTGACGCTTAGTCAAAAGACCGCGGTAAAGATACAGTCCAGCACGGATGTTCAAATCATAGTGCAGGCTATCTTGAACACCACCATTATCGGATAATTGCTGCAACAGTGGACCAACAATATTGCTCATGGCAATGCTTGAGGTGTTCCCAACCGCGCTATTCATATTTGGCACACAATAATGCAAAACATCGTGTTTAACGAAAGTTGGCACTCGGTGCGAGGTGATTTCAGAAGTTTCGAAACAACCTCCGCTATCAATACTAATATCAATGATAACGGAACCTATAGGCATGGCTTGCACCATATCTTCTGTAACGACAAGGGGGGTTCGTCCCTCCACAGGTGATAACGCTCCTATCACTACATCGGCCTGAGCAAGCCTATACTTAAGCACAACATCCTGTATAAGTTCTGTAACAACTGAACCAGCTAGCTGCTCAGAGGCAAAGCGCAGTTTACTAATGTTCGTATCCAGCATCACTACTGCCGCGCCCATTCCCCTGGCCACTCTTGCAGCAGACATGGCTGCCACACCGGCACCGATAATCACTACACTCGCAGGTGCCACCCCTGGCACTCCACCTAATAATTTTCCTTTCCGTTTACCAGATAAGCCCTCTGCCAATAAGTTTGCGCCTAATCGTGCTGCTTGCTGACCTGCAATTTCACTCATGGCAATGCGTAAGGCACTTTGATCTTCAGCATCGCGTACTTCTTCAAGCGCTATACCAGTTATTTTTTTATCTGCAAGTGCTTTGAAAAAACTCCGCTCACGGGTTCTTAGCTGTAGGGCACTAATCAAGGTTTGGTTTCCCTTCATCATCCCAATTTCCTCTGCTGTGGGCGGTGCTACTTTAGCGATGATGTCGCATTGAAAAATTGCCGAGGCTTCTGCTGCAATTTCTGCACCTGCATCTGCATATTCTCTATCCTCCCAACCGGCCAAGAGCCCTGCACCGGTCTCCACGAGAATGTTGTGCCCGTTTTGTACCAATACACTTACAGCCGCTGGATTGAGTAATATTCTATGCTCTTCCATGTCGCGCTCTTTCGGCACGCCAATAACAAGTTTTGCTCCTTTCGTCTCTACGGCCAAACGCTCTTCTTGCGTCGCCCAAGCCGTCTCCGACCAGCTTAGATATTCACTCATGGTTCCATTGTATTTCGGAGACCGCTACATCGGAGAGAAATTCTATCGTTCGTGAATGTTCACTCTCCCGTTCTATGTAGACGATTCCTACCCTGTAAGGTAAGAAAGATTCCACTTTTTCGGCCCATTCGATCCACATTGGATGTCCGCTTTCTATGTATTCTTCAAAACCGAAGTCATAGGCTTCTTCCTCGTGGTCAATTCTATATGCATCCACATGAAATAAGGTACCCTTGGGCCCGCTATGCTCCTCAATCAATGCAAAGGTCGGTGAGGATCCGGCGCTATCGCTGCCCCACTGTTTGAGTAGTTCATTACACAGTGTCGTCTTGCCACTGCCCATGGGTGCTTGCAATAGGTTCACAGGATGCTGAGAAGCATCTAGAATGGCTTTAGCTACCTCAGGCAAATCGTTGAGACCAATGCCTTCAAAACGAATTGAATTATTTTGCGTCAAGGACGACATATGGAATGATTAACTCCTCCAAAGATACCCCACCATGCTGATACGTGTTGCGGTAATATTTAACGTAATGATTGAAGTTGTTTGGATAGGCATAAAAGTGATCGTTCAGAGCGAAGATATATTCATCGACAATATGGCCCTTCGGTAAACCAATAGCCTCAGGCTTTTTCACCACAAAACTGTGTTTGCCTTGATAGCTCATGCCATTGCCGTTTTTGAACCTGAGATTAGTGGTCAAATCACGCGTTCCAACAACCTTTGTCGCCTTATTCACATTTACAGTACCATGATCTGTGGTCAACACCACTTTAAACCCGTTTTCCGCGGCCCATTTTAAGGCCTTACGCAATGGTGATCCTTCGAACCAAGTGGCAGTAACCCTGCGGTAGGCGTTATCGTCCGAGGCCAATTCACGAATAACCTCAACGTCCGTTCGAGCATGGCTGAGTGTATCCACAAAATTGTAGACCAAAGCCACTACATCTGCTTGTTTGTTCTGGTGGATATTAGAAACGTATTTATTCGCCACACGCATGTTGGTGACCTTGTGGTACCTCACCTGCTTATCGCCTAGCCCTAAGGACTTGAGCTGCTCGGCGAATAACTCTCCCTCAAACTCATTCTTGCTGCCTTCCTCGTGTTCTTCTTTCCAATACTGCGGCATTTTCTTCTTGATGTCCGCTGGAACCATACCTGCAAAAAGCGCATTACGCGCATATTGGGTAGCACTAGGTAGGATGCTGCTGTAGATATTCTCGGAAGCAATATTGAAATCTTCTGAAATCATCGGCTTAATGACCATCCATTGATCCAGTCGAAGATTGTCAATTACTACAAAAAAGACTTTTTCGCCTTTTCGAATCTGTGGCGCAACTACTTTGCCCACCACCTCGTGAGACAGCATTGGTCGTTCGCTCGAAGAGAACCAGCTTTCATAATTATTCGAAATAAACCTTCCGAAGAGCTCATTCGCCTCGTTCTTCTGAGTGGCCAAAACACTCTTCAGGCCATCTTCAGAACTTTGGTCGAGTTCAAGTTCCCAGCGCAATAGCTCCTTGTAAAAATTGGCCCATTCTTCCCAAGAACGAAGGCTTTGCATATCCATGGTAAGCTTTCCGAAAACCTGTTGATACCCACGAGTAGCCTGCTGAGTGACCAATTCCTTACCCTTCAGAATCTTCTTTAGAGACAATAAAACTTGATTTGGGTTGACCGGTTTGATCAAATAGTCCGCAATCTTAGAACCAATAGCCATCTCCATAATACTCTCCTCCTCGCTTTTGGTGATCATCACCACCGGTACCTCAGGACGTATTGATTTCATACGCTCAAGCACCTCAAGCCCTGTCAAACCTGGCATATTCTCATCCAGGAATACAGCGTCAAAAGGTTGGCGTTCGAACTCCTCTAGAGCATCATTTCCGTTATTACAGGTCTCAAACGAATAGCCTTTGCCCTCCAAGAACAATAAATGTCCCTTGAGCATGTGAATTTCGTCGTCTACCCATAAAATATTCGGCATAATTGGTCGTTTTATTCTTGTTAAAAGTAATGCGTGTACACCCCTGCTCGCCTCAAGACCTGTACTATTTTTACGTTACAGGTAAAACTATTGACATTGAGCACAAAGAACAAAATCATTAACGACCCTATTTACGGGTTTATTACTGTTAAAGATCCGCTTATTTATGAGCTGATTGACCACCCCTACTTTCAACGTCTGCGTCGCATTAGTCAATTAGGACTTACGTACCTCGTTTACCCTGGTGCGTACCACACAAGATTTCACCATGCCATTGGCGCCATGCACCTTATGGGCCGTGCTATCTATACCCTGCGTCAAAAAGGACATGAAATCACACCAGAAGAAGAACGCGGTGTACTCATAGCCATTCTTTTACACGATGTAGGTCACGGGCCTTTCTCACACGCTCTTGAGCACACCTTGATCCCAGGAGTAAGCCACGAAGCACTGAGCTTGAAAATAATGGAGGAGCTCAATCAAGAGTTTGACGGTGCGCTCACCTTGGCCATTGATATCTTCACGAACAACCATCCAAAGGCCTTCTTGCATCAGCTCATTTCATCGCAGTTAGACATGGACCGATTGGACTACCTCCGCCGCGACTCTTTTTATTCAGGCGTAACGGAAGGAAGTGTCAACTCAGAACGTCTGCTCACTATGCTTAATGTTAAGGACGATCAACTCGTGGTCGATTCTAAGGGGATTTACAGCGTTGAAAAATTCCTCGTTGCTCGCCGCCTAATGTATTGGCAAGTCTACATGCATAAGACAGTGCTAAGCGCTGAATTTATGTTGGTCAATATCCTGAAGCGAGCGAAGTACCTCGCCACTCAGGGTGTAGAGCTTACCGGTACCCAGGCATTAAGGCATTTTCTGCACACAGACTACACTTGGAATGACTTTGAAGAAAATCCAGCAATCTTGAAGAAATTCCTTGAACTCGACGACTTCGATGTTATGAGTGGCATCAAGGATTGGACAAACCACAGCGACCTCATCCTCAGCGACCTCAGCGGTCGAATAATAAACAGAAACCTGCTGAAAATTCGACTTCAAGAGACACCCTTCGAAGAAGAATTAGCCGAAAAAATGGCAGAGGGCATTAGAAATCAGTATGGTTTTACCCACGGGGAAGAGCGCTACATGCTCATCGTCGATAAGGTGAAGAATCACGCATACAACAACAAAAAAGGACACATTAACCTGCTGTATAAAGACGGTCACACTAGCGACATCAGTACAGCCGCGGATCAAATGACCATCAATGCGCTTAGCGAACCTGTGGAGCGCCATTTTATTTGTTTCCCTAGAGAATTGAGACACCTACTATGAAGCACACACCAAAAACTCTAGGATCTATCTGCGAAGGATTGAATATCCCTTGTCCAGCCGGTCAACAATCCCTCGAGATTAGTGGCGTAGCCACACTTGAGCAAGCCTCTGCAGGAGACCTCAGCTTCTTGTCCAATTTAAAGTATGCAGCACAAGCTCAGACTTCCAGCGCATCGGCCATTTTGGTCAAAAAAGGCAGCGTTTTAGAGACCAAAGCGGTGCTCATCGAATGTGACGATCCATACATGACCTTCACCATGTATTTAGTAGGTCTTGAACGCGAGATAGGCGGTGTGAAAGACCAAAGAGCACAGGCCATTATCGCTGACGATGCTGTGATTGGCAATGATTGCACTATTGAAGCCGGGGCTATTATCGCCTCTGGCGCCATCATCGGTGATAACTGTCGTATAGGTGCCGGGGCTAAAATTCTTTCCGCGGCCCGTTTAGGCAACCGCGTAGTAGTCGAAGCAGGAGCGGTAATTGGCTCCCAAGGATTCGGCTTCGCACCCGACGAAAAAGGGGTGTATCATGCCATACCACAGCTCGGAAAAGTCGTTTTAGAAGACGATGTGTTCATAGGAGCCAATACAACCGTGGACAGAGGGGCTATAAGTGACACCCTTATTGGGCAAGGAACTAAGATAGATAACCAATGTATGATTGCCCACGGTGTTACCATTGGCAAAAACACTGTAATGGCAGCGCAGACGGGGGTTGCCGGCTCTACATCCATCGGAGATGACTGTAAATTTGGCGGCCAAGTAGGCATCATCGGACACCTTAAAATTGGTAATAATGTGACCATTTATGCCCAGAGCGGTGTAATGAACGATGTTCCGGACAATAAGATTATCTTTGGCTCGCCAGCCCTTGACCGTAGACACTTTTTGAAATCATTCGCGGCCTTCAAAAAACAAGGCCTTTAGATATGCTGCAACAGACACTCAAAAAAACTGTTTCTTTTGAAGGAAATGCCCTTCATACGGGTGAATCCGTAAAAGTCAATCTAGTCCCGAGTGATGCGAACACAGGCATTGTGTTTGTACGTACTGATCTAGACAACGTTGAAATCCCGGCTCTCGCCAAACACATCAATCGCACCAACCGCCAGACCATTCTTCAGAAAGGTGATGCATCTGTCGGAACGGTGGAGCACCTAATGGCTTCCCTGTATGCCCTCGGTGTAGATAACCTGCGTGTAGAACTGAACGGAAGTGAGATTCCAATTTTGGACGGTTCTGCAGCACCATTGGTTGAACTCATCACTAAGGCAGGAATGAAAGAACAAAGTGAAGAGAAAAACTACTACATTTTGGAGGAACCGTTCACATTCAAGGACGACGACGGTTCAGAAATTATGGCACTACCGAGTGATTCGTTTGAGGTTAGTGCACTCATTGACTACGGCACTTCTGTATTGGGGCCACAACACGCGCACCTCGATCACATGACCAACTTCCGTGAGGAAATTGCCAGTGCACGCACGTTCAGTTTCCTGCGAGAACTTGAACCATTGCTCGATCAAGGATTGATCAAAGGCGGAGATTTGAACAATGCCATTGTGTATGTCGATCAAGAAATTGCTCCTGCAACCTTAGATAAACTGAAGGCGGCTTTTGAGAAAGAAGATGTTCAGGTAACTAATAGAGGTACGCTCAACAACATTGAACTGCGTTTCTCAAACGAAGCAGCAAGGCACAAATTGCTTGATGTTATTGGAGACATTGCTCTATTGGGTCGTCCGCTCAAAGCACGTTTGATTGCAACGAAACCTGGGCATGGCGTAAATGCAGAATTTACAAAGGCGCTTGCGGCGAAAATACGTAAGGAAGAAAGCAAGCCTAGACCCCCAAAATATGACCCTAATATTCCTCCGATTAAAACGGTAGAGGATATCATGGCATTAATTCCGCACAGATCCCCATTCTTGTTGGTGGATAAGATCATCGAATTAACCGAGGATCGTGTAGTTGGGGTGAAATCGGTTACAATGAATGAACCATTCTTTGTGGGTCACTTCCCTGGCTCACCAGTAATGCCTGGCGTTCTCCAAGTGGAGGCAATGGCGCAATGTGGAGGGATTCTTGCTTTGAGTTCAGTACCAGATCCGGAGAATTATCTCACATTCTTTATGAAGATTGACAATGTGAAGTTTAAGAAGAAGGTCGTTCCGGGCGACACATTGATTTTTGACCTCAAACTCATAACTCCAATACGCAGAGGAATCGTTCACATGCTCGGTCGAGCGTTTGTAGGCGACATACTAGTAAGTGAGGCCGAATTGATGGCGCAGATTACCAAATAATGATTCACAGACTCTCCGACGTACACCCATCCGCGAAAATCGGCGACCATGTTGAGATTGGTCCCTTTACCTCCATAGCGGCTGATGTTGAGATTGGAGAAGGTACTTGGATTGGTCCCAATGTCACCATCATGGATGGTGCTCGTATTGGATCAAACTGCCGCATTTTTCCAGGATCAGTCATTTCAGCTGTACCTCAAGATTTAAAATTCGATGGTGAAGAAACCAGCGTTCAAATTGGGGATCGAACCACCATAAGAGAGTGTGTAACCATCAACCGAGGTACAAAAGCTCTAGGCAAAACCACTGTCGGAGAGGATTGTCTCATCATGGCCTATGTACATATAGCACATGATTGTTTAATTGGGGACAGAGTTATCCTTGTCAATTCTGTCGCACTTGCTGGCCATGTAGAAGTTGGTGATTGGGCAATTATATCTGGATTGAGTGCCGTACATCAGTTTGTAAAGATTGGTAACCACGTTATGGTTGGTGGAGGTGCAATGGTGCGTAAAGATGTTCCGCCATTTATTACTGCCGCGGGCGAGCCTCTGACATATGCAGGAGTAAATAGTGTTGGTCTACGCAGACGCAGCTTCCACAACGACGCAATCAGAGAGATACAAGACATCTACCGCATCCTCTATCAAAGCGGTAAAAACATTAGCCAAGCATTGGAAACAGTGAAAGCCGAATACGGTCAAAGCACCGTGGCTAAAGAAATCATCGCATTCATCGACGCTAGTGACAGAGGGTTAATTAGAAAGTAGCCTTATGATTACCCTTGGAAATCTTCAAAAGACCTTTGGCAATCAGCACATCTTACAAGGAATAAACCACACCTTTGAAACGGGCTCTAAAACAGTCATCCTGGGTTCAAACGGTTCGGGAAAATCTACCTTAATTAAGATATTATCAGGCGCACAGGAAGCCACCAAAAACCCACCTCAGTACAACTTTAAAGGGAAGAATACCGCATCCGCAGAGGCAGGAAGTATTTGTGCTATCGCCGCGCCTTATGTGGCTCTAAATCCTATGTTTAGCCTCACGGAAACTATTGATTTCCATCGAAAAATGTGTGGTTTCACCCAAGGGGTAAATCTTGACCAATGGATAAATGACGCGGGACTCAAACCACATTTAAACAAGCGAATTAAGACCTACAGCTCCGGCATGAAGCAACGCGTACGACTGCTATTGGCTATCGCGAGCCCAAGGCCTGTACTCTTGTTGGATGAACCAACAAGCAATTTAGACAGGGAAGGTGTTGAATTATATAGGAGAATGATTCAAGAATTGGCCACAGAAAAGACCATTATCGTTGCCAGCAACTACGTCGCACACGAATATGACTTCTGCAGCGGTGAACTACTCCTTGAAAAGCATTATTAATCCATGAAATCGCCCTCTGCATTTGCAGTATATTTGGGCAACAAACAACTCGACTATGGCAAGTACTTCAGATATTAAAAACGGAATGTGCATCAACTTCAATGGTCAACCGTTCCAAGTCATTGAATTCTTACATGTAAAACCAGGAAAGGGCGCTGCATTTGTGCGCACGAAGATTAAAAACCTTGAGACTGGCCGTGTTTTAGACAATACTTTCCCTGCAGGTTCGAAGATTGAAACTATCGATGTAGAGACTCGTCAGTACCAATTCTTGTATAACGACGGTACCGACTATCACTTCATGAATACCGACAACTACGAGCAATTGACCTTTGCTCGAGATTTGATCAATGCCCCTGACTTTCTTGTGGACGGTATGATGTGTCTCGTATTGTTCCATGCTACTGAAAACAGAGCAATGGCGGTAGAGCTGCCACGTACAGTAAATTTGAAAGTGACTTACGCTGAACCTGCAGTAAAAGGAAACACGTCAACAAACGCTATGAAGACAGTGACTGTTGAGGGAGGTGCTGAAGTTCAAGTGCCTTTGTTTATTAAAACTGATGAGGAGATTGTGATCAACACCGCAGACGGTTCTTACAAGGAACGCGCGAAGTAAGCATCACGCACGCTATAAATAGAAAACCACCTCTTTACGGGGTGGTTTTTTTTATGCAATAATTTCGATAATCGTGTAAACTACAATGAACAGGAAGAACAACCACATGGCTAAGGCTAGTTTGCCCCATTTCACGCTTTTACCCTGTTCTAAGACATCTACTATTCGTTCTTCTAATTCTCCCAATCCCAAAGCTTCAAAGTCTTCCTTAGGCTTGGCATTGTAGGCCAATATTTCTGGCGTCAGATAATACACCTGCTCACTTTCATCATACTCAAACCAATGCCTTTCAATACTATCATGAGAATCAAATAACGCGTCCAATTCTTTCTTCAGAATAGCGCGTTCGCCTATGGTTTTTTGCAAGTGATCTATGGCCTTATCCATCAGGTCAAATTTAGGGCAAAAAAAACCGCCGCTCCCGATGGGAGCAGCGGCCTTTATTCAATCTAAGATTGGATTACATGTCCCACCATAGACGGTACGTTGATGCAACACCAAACTTCTCGTCTGGAGTAGACGTTAGTGGCATTGGTACATTTGCACTGTTGTACAAATACTCACCCTCTGGGTAAGGCATTCTGCGTGGAATGTCACTCAAGTTAGCATCAGCTGGAGCTGTTAGAGTAGGGAAACCTGTTCTTCTCCAATCTGTCCATGACTCCGTTGAAGTAAACATAGCAACATACTTCTCATTCATGATAAGCTCTAAATCCGTAGTAGCTGATAATGAATCTATGTAGGCAGTTGTTGATGCAGCATCAACACCTAACCACGTCATATGAGATTCAATTGCGTCTTCTAAGGAAGCTCTAGCAGCGGTAGCATCACCACTATTCATCTCAGCTTCTGCCTTAATGAAATACAATTCAAAAGGAGTAACTAGAGGTAAATCAGAAGTAGCTGCTCCATAAGATGGCAATGTCAAGCTATCCGCTGAACGGTAGAAGTTTATTCTAGGGTCAGAAGAAGCTTCCATCATGTCATACATAGTTCCGAACTGGCTGATATAACCAGCACGATCGATAACAGTAAACTGGTACCAAGGATTCTGGTTAAGTGAAGCCTCATAACGCATCACTGAGTAAGCACCAGCATTTAGAGCGTCGTTACAAGCAGAAATTACTGCTGCCGCATCGTAGCTAGATGTCTTACTTAAATGGTTAAGGTAACGTGCTTTTAGTGCATCAGCCTTTGCCGCCCATGCCGCTAAATCTCCGCCGTGTACAAGATCATCATTACCAGGCATAACTGAACTGGGAAGAGCTAAATCTGCCTTACCTTCTGCTAGTAGCGTGAAGATGGTGTTGTAGATATCCTCTTGTGAATCATAAGCCGGCTTAAGATTTGCCGCGCCAGAAAACGCCTCAGTATAAGGGATATCACCGAAATGGTCGGTAAGAATACCCAAAGCAAACGCAGTCATGATTTTAGCTATACCACGATAAGCAGGAGCATCTTGCTCGTCCGCCATATCCATAATTAACTGTAAATCGTATAGACCTCCGGCGTAAGTATTATTCCAAGGAGTGTTGAAGTCACCCTCACCTATCTGTGCATAACGGTTGTGCGCCAAAGATTGACGATCTGTTCCAGTCATCTGCTGCATGAAGATACTTGTAAGACGAGGCAAAACATCGCCTTGAAGCATTCCACAACCAGCTTGCGCAGCAGGAAGAAGAACTCCCATACTCACCTCAGACGGTCTGTTTTGGTCGAGTTTCTTTTCCTCTAACCAAGCGTCTGAACAAGCAGTAAATCCAAACGCGATTACTGCTAAAATTGCTAAAGATTTAATTTTCATAATGCGTTATTTTTAAAGGTTAGCCTTCAAGTTGAAGATTACACCCATTGTATTAGGCATATTGAAGTAATCCGCACCTTGGCTGTTTGTTGCTCCTGAAAGGTTAGTTTCTGGATCAACACCACGGTAAGGAGTTCTTAAGAAGATGTTACGTCCGCTAACACCTACAGATAAGCCTTTTAGTTTTGTTCCGCTAAGTGCATCAGCATCAAACTTGTAGTTAACACCAATATTTCTCAAACGTACCCAGCTTCCGTCCTCAATAAATGGACGTGAAGCTCCTGTAAATCCAGAAAGTGGACCTAGAGCGTAAGAGTCGATATCATTTAGAACTGGAGTTGTATTAGGTTGACCGCTGATATCGTTTCCGTCAGCATCTGTCGTACCAGGAGCGTAAACACCTGAGTTACCCATTACAACATCTTCCCAAACAAAAGTCTCTCCACGAGCCGCACCGCTTGGATGAATATCGGTGTCGATATGTGTACCGAAGTAATACAAAGCACCACGAGTACCGTTCCAAATGTCACCACCTTGACGGATGTCCCATAGCATGTTGAAGCTCCAGTTTTTGTAAGACGCAGCAGAACTGATACCCATCAAATAATCTGGGTTAGGATCACCTACAACAACTTCAGTAGAAGAGTAAACAGGGTATCCATTACCGTCAACAAGCGCGTTACCTTGCTCGTCACGAGCCCAGTCATCACCATAAAGCGTACCGTAAGCTTCACCTTCAACTAGACGCTGGTTTGCTCCGAAGAAGCCCCATGGTAGATCAATTACATCAACACCATCGGCTAATTTCTCTACAACATTACGATTGCGTGTGAATGTCATACCTGCATCCCAAGAGAAATCATCCGTTTTAACTAGGTTAGCGTTTAATTGTAATTCCACACCTGTGTTAGTCATTGTACCAGCGTTCAAGAAAGAACTTGTAAAACCACTAGATCCTGCAACCGGAACGGCTACAATAAGATCCTGTGAAGTCTGCTGGTAAAATGTAACGTCTACGTTGAGCTTGTTTTCAAATAACCCTAGCTCAGCACCTAATTCATTAGTAATAGTGTATTCAGGACGTAAATCAGGGTTACCCAATACATTGCTTTGAGTAAATCCAGTTGCACCTAAGTAAGGGAAACTAATACCGTTGATCCACCCAGACTCAACACTAGCTTGATTGAAATACGTCGCATTCGAAGCGAAAGGCGGCTCAGAACCTACTTGAGCAGAAGACATACGTAATTTCGCAAATGAAAGGACATCACTCTTAATATCCAACATGTCAGTCAATATCAGTGACAAAGAAGCTGACGGGTAGATAATAGGAGTTGCAACGTTACCAAAGGTTGAAGCCTGATCACGACGTGCAGTCAATGTTAAAAATGCCCAGTCTTCGTAATCCAACTGTGCCTCACCATATACACCAAAAATTCGACGGCCAGTAAGACCTTCATATGCAAACTGAGTTTGAGCATTACTCATATTATAGAAGTTTGGCAAAACTAGGCCTGAACCATATGTACTTACATATTTACGATCGCGGTCGTTCACGTTCATACCTCCTAAGAAATTAGCACCGATTGGGCCAAGATCTGTTGAGTATTGAACTGTCAAATCGTGGTTCTGCTCCTTTACTGACCAAATCTCATCTGTGATAGAGCCACCTGGGAACGTACGAGAGTTGATAGAGATAATTTGCTTACGAACATCTGAGTATTGATCGATACCATAACGGTAAGAAATCAATAGATTATCTACTGGTGACCAATCGAATTTAGTATAACCGAAAACACGATTAACTTCATCAGTAAACGGATTCATATTGATAGTCCAGTATGGGTTATCATAACCACCACCTGCGCGGTAGTTTCTCTGAGTACCATCAGCATTTAAGTACGCTGTAGGATCAGATGGGTCCGTAGTACCATTTGCGTTGTCAAACGTTGGTGGTGTGCGCAATAGACCTAGCATCAAACCTGATGTGTTAGATCCTTGTTGAACACGGTAACCGCCTGAATTTGTGTACGCCAACGAAGCAGTCGCTTTCAAGTTAGTAGCCACTTGGCCAGTACCTGTTAAACGGATAGTTGTACGTTCGAAGGTATTCAGAGGAACGATACCTTGGTCTTGCAAATTCGCAATTGACAAGTAGTACGAGCTTTTCTTACCTCCACCAGACAAAGTCAATGAATTATTTAATCTTCTACCGTTTTGAAAGAAGTTGCCAGCATTGTCGTATGGACTAACACCCCAGCCTCCTACTACAGCAGAAGAATCTTGAGTAATCACTCCATTAGCATCATAACCTAATTGAGTTAATGCAGGACCCCAAGAGAAAGCGTTGGTAGTTCCTCCGGCGTAAGATCCGAAGTAACCTTGAGAGTACTTGTTCTGAGTTTCAGGCATTTTATTAACCTGAGAAATTTCCAATGAAGAACTCACGTTAACTTGGAAGTCTTGGTTATATGAACCTTTCTTCGTAGTGATTAGGATTACACCATTCGCACCACGTGTTCCGTATAGTGCAGCAGCCGCACCCCCTTTAAGAACTGAGATAGTCTCAATATCATCTGGATTGATGTCTATCGCACGGTTTGAATATGCGACACCATCTCTTAGATCGGATGTACCAATCTGAGAGTTGTCAATTGGCACACCATCTACAACCATCAACGGCTGGTTATCATTCGAAGTAAATGTCGCATTACCACGAATCTTGATGTAAGAAGCAGCACCTGCAGCACCAGATGAGTTGGTTACTTGAACCCCACTCACCTTAGCAGAGATACCACTAATGATGTTTGATTCACCTGATTCCTTGATAGAAGCACCTTTTACTTCCTCCACGCCGAAACCTAGCGCCTTTTTTTCGCGAGCCATACCACCGGCAGTTACTACTACCTCTTCCAATTGTTCGAAAACATCTGGAACTGCTGGCACCTCCTTCTCTGGTTCATTCTGTGCAAACGCAGTAGCGCTAAATGCGATCAGAAAGGACCAAACGAGTAAAAACTTGTTTTTCATTGTACCTGTTTTTGTTAAACTAATGTTAAGTAGCTCTAAATTGCACTTTCCTTTAGACAAAACCAAGTGTTTTCAAAGAAATGTTACCTAAACGTAAAGTACATTTCAAAAGAAGTCAGATGCTTGTTGTAAGAGGGATTTACAGGTGTCTGTGATTAAAGGGCATATTGCATTGGAAAAATTCAGCACGTCTCAGCGTACGATTTATGTACGCTCATTCTTCTATCTAAGCCTCTTTAACACCTTCTGTCCGCCCCGACACGAGGGATAAGTAGCTGATCATCGCTGTATAACCCCAGAACGGAGCGCTTGCCTTATCCATGTCCAAAAAGTTGTTTAGGAATCCGTGCAGATAGTAGGTAATCAATCCAAGAAACGCGAGTCGCAGCAGACCTTTTAATCGGTCATTATCTAACCGTTGGTATGAATTTATGCTTACCACAATAACCGTGATGATGATTCCCAGGAAGGTGAGTAGGCCAAAAGTGCCGGATTCCGCCAATGGACCTAAGTATTCGCTGTGCGCATTGCCCCTGTTACCACCGTTGGTGGAGATGATAGTTTTCTCCGAAGGTTTTTGATATGGGGCATACAAGAACATGTAGGTTCCAGGACCGTGACCTAAGAAAGGACGTTCTGCATACATCCTTATGGCACAATTCCATCGATTGATGCGTTCGAGGTTAGAGGCATCCGTACTGACATTCGTTACCGAGGCAACGTGTTCGTTCAAATCGTCCGAAGAATCCTGAGTATTGCGTTCGAACTTGGAACTGATGTAAGAGAAATTGAGACCTGCAACCAAAATTACCAAACCTGCCAGTGACCAGACTACCGTTTTCGACATGCGAAAGGCGTAGACCAAATACACTGCACCGGCGCCTACGAGGGAAAGCCAAGCTGCACGGGTATAAGAGAGTACGGTGGCTGCAGTAAGAATGACCAAGAGTGCAGCGGCAATGGCGTTAAACCCCCATGAGGATTTACGGAATGTGAGGTATAGCGCAGCTGGGTAGAACATGGCTAGTACAGCGCCGTAAGAGGTGTGTTCTTTGAACAGCGGAAACATCACCCAAGTAGAGGTCTTTTTAGTAAAACCGTATTGACTGTGGATGACCATTGTGTAGGTACAGGCAATAATGAGCGGAACAAGGAAGAGCCAAAGGAATCGGACCGCGTTTTTAGGATCTCGCAGGAATAAATGGCCCAATACGAAGTAGTAAGGTACAATGAACCACACACGAGTAATCCATTGCTTTAATGAAACTAAAGGGAGTTGGGACGTGATGACCGTCAACAGCATCCAAGCCAAATAAATGTAGATGGCAATGGAGATCGGGTGTTTAATCAGTCGGATATCATACTCCCCCATAAAGAGCATTTTGACGATAACTAAGCCTGTGATTAACACAAGCAAAGGCTCTGTAGGTAGGGAAAGGCCAGCACCTCCAGTAAGGTCAGTAAGATTTACAGAAAGAGGTGTGGATAAGACCACAAACCACATGGCCCAATCTAATCGGTAAAGGGTAAGCCATACCACGAGCAAACCAGCGGGCAAAAGCAAAAGTTCCCACCACTCTTTGGCTACAATGAGACCAATGAACGGTAAGACGAGCAGTGCGATGATGGCAATGCCCTTAGTGCTTATTTGCTTGGCCGAAGTCACTACGCTTTAGCGCGAAGTTCCAAGAAAGTACCGCGAACAAGCAGGGTAAATACCACGAGGATAAAGACAGCGAAACCAACAGCAAGGATCAGTACGCTGCGCTTTGGATACGTCTTGCGTTCAGCAGGACGCGCTTCATCTACTTTAAAGGTGGCAGGAAGGTTTTGATTCACATCCACCTTGGCCTGGTCAAATTTCGTCTTGAGCTTTACCTCCTCCTCTTTGAGCAATTGAAGCTCATCGCGAATGGCGACATATTTACCGCCGTATTTCGCCAAGGTATCAAGGCGACGCTCTAGCTGCTTGATGCGCGATTGAGAAGCACCGGCTGCCAATGCAATAGCGTACTGCTCATTAAAAACCGCACTCTGGCTTTCGTAATCGTGCACCCCTTTAAAGCGAAGTTCAGTGATCTTATCTTCCATAGTCTGAATCTCACCTTGGAGACTACGGTATTCGTTTTCTACAATCTGAAGTCCCATCTGAGCGCGGTTCTTTGCGACACGACGCTTCACCCTATCTACGAGCTTGTAGATGTAATTGGCAATGTCCGCTGCAATTTGAGGATCGGTATCAAGTACATTGATTTCTACGGACATGAATTGGGTACGGTTGAACTCAATTTTGTTTTCGTACTCTTTGAAAAGCTTCGTACGCGGATAATCAGAGGCAGTATCAATATCATAGTGGTTCATCAAATCGAATTTGGCAATGACACTGTCGCGTATTTCACCAGAACTCAGGATTTGCAAAAGCTGCTCGGCTTGTTGCTCATCGCCGTATTCGAAGATATCCTCATCACCGTACCCGTTGGTCTGTGGAAGGAGGGCCTTCGAAACAGAATTGGTTGTAGACGGGAAGAGTATCACCTGAGATTCGAAAAGCGGCTTAATGAAGGTAGGTCCGCTAAAAACCATAGCGACCACCATAGACAGGAATGGAATGACCACCAATGGCTTCCAATTCTTGTAGACAAACGAGATCAAATTTGAGCTGCTGTATTCCATATTGTATTTATTTCCAGTGTGTTAAATCCTTTTCAAGAAGTATTTCTAATGCTTCAATGGACGGTGCAAAATAACGAAGTAAAAACGAGCGAGCCGCCTCTTCCATGTCTTCAGGCTTAGCTAAGACGATATTTTTTACGCTCGCCTTGATTTTTTCAGGTAAAACGGAAGCTACTGCCGGGCCAATTCCACCCAGCACCTTGCCCACCGACTTGTTCTTAGGAACCTCAGCACCGTGTTTCTCCTCGACCAAAGGTTTCAAATCCTCTTTCAAGCCTAGAAACTTCGAAATGCTTTGTAGTGTCGCTGCTGGCTCTGCCAACAATTCATCTTGCCAAACCACGTGAATATTATCCTTTGAGAAATGTTTGAGCCAGCGCTCCAATTGCGGCGCATACATGCCCAATTCCAAATAACATTCGTCCCAGCCCCATCGTGCCTTTTCCAAGGTTCCTTCCGCCTTTAGGGCGTCCAAAAACGAGCGCTGTTCTTTGCCGTATTTCCTAGCCATGTTAAAATGACTATATGCCCTAGTCGATGGGTTTCGCAAACTCACAATGATCTTGGCTTCGGAGTTGTAACCAGCAATATTTTCTGCTGCACTAACTGAAGGGAGGTAGGCTGAGGAAGCATCTAAAATGTAGGAAGCCTCGGCAGCCTTTGAGACCAGTCGGTCGTAGTTTTCACGTCCCCTAACAAAGGCCATGTGACGCTGGTCCAATACATCAGTTTTGAAATATTGCGCTTCGTCCCAACGCAGCATTTTTTGGTAACTCGCAGAGAAACCTTCTGCATAGATATCGTCGCAAAAATGGCCCGGTTCTTTGATAGCCAAAGGGCTGATCTCTGGATGGGTCCCCAGCATCTCTGATAACGCGGTAGTCCCTGCCTTTGCCGCACCAATGAGAAAGAGGTTGGTCTTAGTCATAGCGGCGAATTTTAGTCAAAAACGGAACCGCGATGACCCCGTGGTATTTGTAGACGAGGTAGGCCGCCCAAATGTTCCAACCCATCATGGTCGCCGTGGTCGCTACTGCCGCGCCGAGAGGGCCGTAAAGCGGGATGAGCACAAGGTTGAAAACGATATTGAGCACCGCGATAATAAGCATGGTATTGCGCGCGCTTTTCTCGTAGCCCGTCATATTGAGAATGTTTAACACAGGGCCTGCAAAAGCGTTGGTGAGTTGCCCCACAGCCAGAAGTACGAGCCATGGGTAGGCTATACTGGCCTCTTCCACCCCAAAGAGCTGAATGAGGAATGGGCCGAGAATGAGGATGCCAAGGAAAATTGGACCCGCAGTAATCAGGTTCAACTGTGCCACCTTGTGT
>CBFHHP010000004.1:0-1981 GCA_965655745.1 uncultured Schleiferiaceae bacterium | reverse complement strand
GCCAATTCATGCAAACGCTCCCGCTGCGTGCTCATGGCACTGACCATGGGTGCTACGACTGTGTTCAGGGCAAATTGAGCAAAGGTGATGAGCGTGGCAATCTTGAAGACAATACGGTACATACCCACACTATCTTCTGGCAGATAATACCCCAACATGAGCGTATCTGACCAACTGATGACTAAAAAGAGTGACGAGGAAATGAGCATAGGGGTTCCCAAGCTGTAGAGCTGTCCCTTCCAACCGGAAGTTTCGGCCTGTTGTCCTCTGGTCAGGTTCAAGATGTAAAGGGTGGTCCATAGGAAGAATAGCCCTGAGATGCCCAATAGCAGGAATAGTGAGGTTTGTGCTGCGGCGGCCGCTGTGTACGCTTCGGGGAAAGGGATGAATGCTATCAGCGCGCCGACGAAGACGTACACAGTTCCGTGCTGGTTCAATGAAAAAAGAAGGCTTTTGCCCATGGCACGGAACACCTCAGCATTGAGAAGCATAAGGGTGAACGGGATGATGGCAAAGGCGGCGGTTGCAATAACCTTTGTGGGTGTATTTTGAAAGAAGAGGTCAGTTAAGAATTGGGCCCCGAAAAAAACAGCAATACTGCTGGCGATCGAGAGCAAGAAGACGCGGGAAAGTACCGCGAGGTACAAGGCTCGACTGGCCAGGTTTGCCTCCCTGTCTCGGGCCATTTCACGGACTAAGACTGTATCTAGACCCCAACGACTCACAGTGGAGCCAATTAGTACAACGGTGAAGGCCACCTCATAAATACCTACGGAGAGCTCGCCTCCGACCTGGGAGAGGCTGAAAAGAAGGACATAACCGCCCAAGGCTCCAAAAACTTTAAAAAGGAGCACAACGGCACCGCCCTTGGCAAGGGTTGCACCGATGGGGTTTTGCATGAATTGGTTAATCCTACTTCGCATGGTTTTGTGCCAATTAAGCGCTTATGGCGGCGAATATACCGCTTTACTAACGCGCAAGAGTTCGCTTTTGTACATTTGAAACATGAAAATCGCCGTGAACGCTCGTTGGTTACTGCCCGGAAAATTAGAGGGCACTGGGGTCTACACCCAAAGAATGCTCGAGCAGATCATTCCGGCTTTTCCGCAGCACGAGTTTCATTTACTCTTAGATCGTCAGGTTGACACGGGCCGATTAGGCCTTGATTTCCCCAACCTCTCCTACCACGTGGTTTCACCTCCAGCCCGCCACCCATGGCTTTGGGCGATGTGGAACAATTGGGCCGTTCCGCAAATGCTCAAGCGCCTAAAGGTAGAGATGTACTGGTCACCCGACGGGCTGCCCGCAAAGACCAACGTCAGACAGTGGCTCACCATTCACGACCTCAACTTTGAGCACCATCCGCAGTGGGTCCCTGCACCGGTGGCGAAATATTATCGTAAGAACATCAAAAGAGGCGCCGAAGTGGCGGAAAAAGTCTTCACGGTAAGTCAATGGAGCAAGGATGATTTGAAAGCCACCTACGGATTACCCGATGAAAAAATTGCAGTGACTTACAATGCACCGCAGAGAAAATTTTCACCGGGTAACTCCAGCAATGAAGGCGCTTATTTCTGTGCTGTCGGCGCATTGACCCCGCGTAAAAATTTGAAAACGCTGCTTTTAGCTTTTGACAAATGGTGTTCTGAGAACAGTGAAGATTCCATCAACCTTCGGGTGGCAGGCGAGCCACATTTTAGCGACCCTGAATTAAAAAGTGTAGTGAGTGGTTTGAAACATCCGGATCGCGTTGAATGGATGGGCCGATTAAACGATAGTGAGCTGGATGTACTGTACCGCGGCGCCATTGCCTATTGTATGCCAAGCGCTATGGAAGGCTTCGGTATTCCACTGGTGGAGGCTATGCAGTGCGGAACGCCTGTTATTGCGTCGGATAATAGTGCTATAACAGAGGTTGTTGCCGATAAAGGTTTATTAGTTCCGACCTACGATGTTGATGCCTGGGCAGCTGCCTTGGAGC
>CBFHHP010000003.1:60393-62669 GCA_965655745.1 uncultured Schleiferiaceae bacterium | reverse complement strand
TGGTCGTACCGAGCTGCGTCCATTGGCCTGAATTTGACGGTGCCTCCAACCAAACATCATAATTTGTCGTGGTATCTCCTACCATCCATGGGTTCCAGTCTAAACGGGCAATACTTGTACTCAAAGGTTGCACTTCCAATTTCACATTCTGAATGGTATCTGTAGGTTCGGTAAGCAATCCACATCCACCTGCAGTCTGTATTGTATAAGCATTCTTTGCGTTTGGATGAGCCCCAGTATGTGTATAGCTCTGAGTTAACCAATCCCAAATGGTATCCACTACAGTAGAATTTCCATTGGAATCAATATGATTAATTAAGTAATAATCAAAATTAAATCCTGTATCTGGATCAAGCGGATCTAAACCCCAATTAAATGTGACCGCTCCCGTCACAGGATCCTGAGAAATACAAGAAGTATCGACATACACATTCCTTGGCATGTAATTCAATACTTTAACCTTGAGTTTTTGGTACTTAATTTTATTCACAGGACACTCGTCGTCTTGCATTCTGAAATAAAATTCATATTCCGATTTGAGCGTACCACATTGATATTCTTGGTAGAACAAATGGTCACAGGTCAAGGTCCAATCAAACTCTACAGTATTTGACAAAGGATATTCAAAGACCCCTCCAGGGTTTTTGGAAGTAATTGTCGCACAGGGTGGATAGAATAAACAACTGTTTGGATTGTTGTAATTTGACGCCGAGCTCAAACCACCACCAGATGCCAAAAAGGTAATATTTTGAGTAGAACAGTCGGGGTGGCTAGGTCCGTCATTTGCAGAAATAGTAAACTTAACTGTATCACCCGGATACCCTTCAGCGTAATAGTAGAGAGTGTCTCCAGAAAGATTGGTTATAGGCGCTGGGACGATAGGATTCACTAGAGTCGAATCCGGTGTCCACGTAACTACAGGAGGCGCTGCAGTGTAAATACTAGAGCAATCCCCCACGGTTGTATTACAACCGAGCGTAAAAATTGGAATATCACGGTAGATCTCGGCAATGAGCTGACCACATCTCCATGATTCAATTTTGACACAAGTCGCCCAGGATCCGACCAGCGAAGATTTGAAAGCAATTTCTCCCGTCTCGCCGTTCAGACTAGCGGGGGTGCTTGTGGAATTGCTCGGTAAAGGAGAAGTCGCAGAATAACCAGTGCTAAAGTTTACCGATAAGAAACTAGTCGGGCTTACACTTCCGCTTGGGCCTCGCAATGGAGCGGCCCAATCGTAATGCAAACTATCAAGATCTGGATCGTAGCCTAGGTTGTTGTATGTGACATCATTGTTCGTACAAGAAATTACCTGTGGGTCTTCTAAGAAATTAGGTGAACTGTCATAACAAGTTGCATTTGTTGCTGTACCAGCACTAAGTGGCGTAGTAGATCCGGGTGGTGTATAGCTTCTCATCTGAGCCCTTAGTAAGTAGCCCTCGTTCGAAGGACCATTCGAAATGGTGCTTGGACGACAACAGCTGTACCAGGTGAACCACCAACCACCTGCGGGAGGAGTTCCTGCCAATGTTATATCCCCAGATCGGAATACCAGTTTTTCCATTTTACCCTCTCCAGAATCAGCATTCTGACATTCGGTAACTGCATTGAAATTTGATGCAGTAGAAAAACAAGTGGGTACTACGGGCGCTTGACTTACGAAGCTACATACAATCGATGCACCAGCATTATTTACCAGTGTTTTTGCAGCTGTGGATATGCCTGTACCTCCACAATCACGATAAAGAACCAACGTGAATTGATACTTCCCGTTTGGTTTACACTTCCAGATAATCTCGCCACCTAGCAGGTGTGTAGCGTTCGCTTGAAACGTGAAGAGCCCAAGAGCTATAGTGAGTAATAATTTCTTCATAGTCTTTATACCATACATAACTTCGAAAATAACGGATTTATTCCACTTTTCGCACGACAATTTTTATTGGTTTTCACCGAATGAGTGAACGACTTTATCTTCTGATTAACAAGTAGTTGAGGATTGTAATTAACGCTTCGAAATTTTGTTGTGTGAAATATGACGCTGGCGAGAACACTTGTGGCGACCTACTTCGAAGCCTCTTTGCGCGCGATGCTTAGTGCTTCTGCCCTGCACTCGAGCACGCCACATACGCCATGAACTGGCCTTCATTTGATGGCGCATTAGTGCTATGGTTTCAGCTTCAGAGATGCCAAACTGGTCCTTAATAGCATCGAAAGGAGTGCGATCTTCCCAAGCCATTTCGACGATGCGATCAATCTCTCGCTCGGTAAAATTCTTC
>CBFHHP010000003.1:47430-60295 GCA_965655745.1 uncultured Schleiferiaceae bacterium | reverse complement strand
CGCTATTTTGGAACCTTTCATCTGCCGGGTTGTTTTCAAAGTCTATGCACAAAAAACCTCATTTACCCGAAAAAGTTTGCGCCACGTGCGGAAGACCCTTCACATGGCGCAAAAAATGGGAAAAGAATTGGGAAAATGTGAAATATTGCGGCAAACGCTGCAACTCAAATCGACCCAAGTATTAAAGATATAAGTTTCTGGAAATCACAACTTTCTGTATTTCCGAGGTACCCTCGCCAATCGTACAGAGCTTACAATCGCGGTAGAACTTCTCTACCGGATAATCCTTCGTATAACCGTAGCCTCCAAAGACTTGAACAGCTTCATTAGCCACTTCGGTAGATATTTCTGAAGCGTACAGCTTACACATCGCACTTTCTTGGGTCATTGGCTTGCCTTCTTCCTTGAGGGCGCCGGCATGACGCGTCATTAACTCTGCACCGTATACCTTGGTAGACATTTCCGCCAGCTTGAAGCTAACACCCTGAAAAGAGCGGATTTTTCTGCCAAACTGCTGGCGCTCATCGGCATATTGAATGGCGGCATTCATTGCTCCGCGTGCGATACCAACCGAAAGAGCGGCAATTGAAATTCTACCACCGTCAAGTATTTTCATGGATTGAATGAAACCTTCACCCACTTGACCGAGCACGTTTTCTTTGGGCACGCGGCAATTGTCAAAGAAGAGACATGCCGTTTCTGAGGCACGCATACCCAGTTTATTTTCTTTTTGGCCAGCGGTAAATCCAGGTGTGCCTTTTTCCACGACAAATGCTGTCATACCGTGGGAATCGCCCTTCTCTCCTGTTCTTGCAATGACCACCGCAATACTTGAAGAAATAGCGTGCGTAATCCAGTTTTTTGAGCCATTTAGCACAAAATGATCTCCGTCAAGCACGGCCGTTGTATCCATCCCGCCAGCATCAGAACCTGTACCGGTTTCTGTTAGGCCCCAAGCGCCAATCCACTCTGCAGAAGCCAATTTTGGGAGCCATTTGGCTTTCTGGGCTTCAGTTCCAAATTGTAAAATATGTCCGGTACACAGGCTGTTGTGGGCAGCTACCGAAAGACCTATAGAACCGCAGACTTGTGCAATTTCATCAATGACCGTAATATATTCTTGGTAACCCATCCCTGCGCCACCATATTCTTCTGGTACTAGGATTCCCATGAAACCAAGTTGACCTAATTCTTTAAAAACGTCTATCGGAAAGTGTTGGCTTTCATCCCACTGCATGACTCGTGGGCGAATTTTGGATTCTGCGAAGTCTTTGGCGGACTGGCGGATTAATTCGAGCGTTTCTAAGCGCTCATCACTCATGGTGATTCTCATAGATATCTTCTGTTTGTTTTAGGCAACGGGAAGATAACAAGAAAGCCCGCAAATTGGTTTGCGGGCTTTCTAAATTTTATTTGAAATTCTGAAAATCTATATTTATTTCATCAATTTCTTGTATTTGAAACGCGTCGGCTCTGTCTTGCCCAATCGCTTCAATTTGTTTTGCTCGTATTCCGAGAATGTTCCCTCGAAAGGATACACCTCTGAATCACCTTCAAAAGCTAAGATGTGCGTACAAACGCGGTCTAAAAACCAGCGGTCGTGCGAAATGATTACTGCACATCCCGCAAAATTTTCAAGGGCCTCTTCAAGGGCGCGTAAAGTATTAACATCCAGATCATTAGTTGGCTCATCTAAAAGCAATACATTACCACCTTCTTTGAGTGCCATAGCCAGGTGGAGTCGGTTTCGTTCCCCACCAGAAAGGACGCCTACTTTTTTGCTTTGGTCACCGCCTGCGAAATTGAATCGACTCAGATATGCGCGCGCATTTACGCGCTGTCCACCAAGCAAAACTTCTTCAGTACCGTCCCCGATAACTTCAAAAATTGACTTCTCCGGATCCATTTTCTCGTGGTTCTGATCCACGTATGAAATTTTCACTGTTTCACCCACATCGAACTGACCTGCATCCGGGGCCAATTGGTCCATGATCATCTTGAAAATAGTCGTCTTACCAGCACCGTTAGGCCCAATAATGCCTACAATTCCTGCAGGTGGTAGTTTGAAATTTAAGTCGTCGTAAAGCAGCTTTTCACCGAAGGCCTTTTTCACACTCTTCGCCTCAATCACATTAGTACCCAAACGCGGTCCCGCTGGTATGAAGATCTCTAGTTTGCTCTCCTTCTCCTTCTGCTCTTGAGAAAGAAGGTTTTCGTAATTGCTCAAACGTGCTTTGTTCTTGCTTTGACGCCCCTTAGGATTCATTCGAACCCATTCCAACTCACGTTCGAGCGTTTTGCGTCGCTTGGAAGCTTGTTTCTCTTCTTGCGCCAAACGGTTTGTCTTTTGGTCTAACCACGAGGAGTAATTTCCTTTCCATGGAATGCCTTCGCCGCGGTCGAGTTCAAGAATCCATCCAGCCACATTATCCAAGAAATAGCGATCGTGAGTAACTGCAATTACAGTCCCCTTATACTGCTGCAAGTGCTGCTCAAGCCACAAGATACTTTCGGCATCAAGGTGGTTGGTAGGCTCATCAAGAAGCAATACATCCGGTTGTTGAATAAGCAGCCTACATAGAGCGACACGACGGGCCTCACCCCCACTGAGGTGATCCACAAGTTGATCCGAAGGCGGACAGTTTAATGCGTCCATTGCCCTGTTCAACATCGTATCTAGCTCCCATGCATTCGTTGCATCAATCTTATCCTGAAGTTCTGCTTGCTTGGCCATGAGCTCTTCCATCTTATCGGGATTCTCATAAACCTCAGGCAGACCAAACATGTCGTTGATCTTGTTGTATTCGTCAAGAACCGCCACCGTTTCTGCCGCGCCCTCTTTTACGATGTCCATCACTGTTTTACCGGCTTCGAGCTGCGGCTCTTGTTCGAGGTACCCCACAGTATATCCTGGTGCAAAAACAACATCGCCTTGATAGCTCTTGTCCACTCCGGCAATGATTTTCAAAAGCGTCGATTTACCCGAGCCGTTTAAACCTAAGATGCCTATTTTGGCTCCATAGAAGAAAGAGAGATAGATATCTTTGATGATGGCCTTGTTATTGTGTGGCAAGACTTTGCTCACCTTGGACATCGAAAAAATGACTTTTTTACCGTCGTCAGACATGATTTATAGCGTTAAGCGTTTATTTAAAATTGCATCGATCGTTGGGCTGCTGCTCTCAAGCAGTTCAAGCGCCTTGGCTCAAAGTTACATATTGAAAGGGACTGTTGTCGATAGAGATTCATCTTTTGCACTGCCAAATTCCTATGTGGTGAACAATAAGACCTTTGCAGGCACTGTTACAAATGGGATCGGTTACTTCGAAATCTCAGTAGCTCAGGGTGATACGATTGTCTTCTCGAACGTCGGATACCAATTCAAATACCTCGCTATTGATTCTGTAGTGGTTTCTAAAATCAAGGAGGAAAGGCTGATAAAATTGGTCCCTAAAAATTTCCTCCTGGATGAAGTCAGTATTTACGCCATAACCTCGAACAACCCTCGGACTATGCCCCAGGCGAAACCGCGGGTACCTAGTAATGCCGATATTAGAATTCCTGAGGCTGTTGCTCCTACCCTGGCCAATCCACTGGATTTATTGTATTACAGCTTTGGTAAGCGACCACGACAATTGGCCGCACTTCGCAAACTACAACAGGAGGATTACTACCGTCGTAAGCTTGAAGAAGGCAGCAATAGGGAAATTTTGGAAGAATTGACCGGTATTCCAAAGGCGGAGATGGAGGCCTTCATGTTTTATTGCAAGTATTCAGATGCCGAGATACGTACTTTTAATGACTACCAATTCTTGGTTTCACTGCTCGATTGTTATGAGTTGTACGAACGAGAAAAGGAGCGTCAAGAGGCAACAAAAAACTATAAATGATGGGAGAATTTGAAGCTTATAAGTCCGCTAATAGGGCCCTATGGGACCATTGGGCATCCTTGCATCCCAGTAGCGCGTTCTATGATAATACTTCGTTCATTGAGCATCAGATGGCGCTGAATGCCATTGAATTGGATTTACTTCATGACATAAAGGGAAAGGACGTACTTCATCTGCAGTGTCACTTTGGACAGGATACCATCAGCTTAAAAACACTTGGAGCAAAGAGCATCACCGGATTGGATTTTAGTGGTGAGGCGATCTCACAAGCCAAGCAGCTTGCCAAAAATTGCAACGTAGATGCTGCGTTTATCCAACGAGATGCTCTTGATATTGATCCATCTAGAGCTGAAGCCTTTGATTTTGTATTTGCCTCCTATGGTGTTGTAGGATGGCACCCAGATTCCAAGGCATGGATGGATGCTGCCTTTCATTATCTAAAGCCTGGAGGCAAACTGCTACTGGTTGATTTCCATCCAGTACTTTGGATTTTGGACGAGGATTTCAAGGAAGTAAAATATCCCTACTTCAATACCGGTGTGATTAAAGAAGAGCGCGAAGGAAGCTATGCGTCGCCTGAGGCATTAAAAATGGTGAATTATACCTGGAACCATAGTATCAGTGATTTGGTAAAACCCATAGTAGACCATCCGGATAGATCCATAATATTCTTCAATGAATACGACTGGAGTCCCTATGAAATATTCGAAGCCACTGAGCGAATTCCAGGACAATACCAGATCAAAGGCAAAGAAGGAATGTTCCCGCTGGTCTATGCCATTAAAGCGGAAAAGAAAAAATGATGCATTAAAAAGCCGCGCGGTACGCGGCTTTTTAATTCTTATCCGTCGATGCGATCGGTGGTGTAAATATTTACCCGAGCTAGAATGGCCTCGATCGTAAACCAAAAACGAATACGATCTAAAAATGGATTTAACCAAGGTGTATAGGTGCAATATGCCCGTGTCTCTGGCTTCGTGTGGTGTCTAGCGTGATTGTGGGGACGCTGAATGACACCTACTTTCTGCAACCAATTCACTACTGCAGGTTTTTCATTGGGAAACATGTGTGCCCATTGGTGTACGATATTAGCATTCACTCCAAGGACCGCTATAAACCACCATCTCCAACTCACCGATCCCGTGATTAAAAAAACGGCCAATAACATAAATGCTACTCCAACCCAGGTACTTATACAGAGGTACCAGTAACTCCGAGTGGTCATTTTACGTGGATTTTCATGATGCCAAGTATTGATTTCAATAACGGCTTTGCCCACAATGGGCATATCCTCTCTTCCGTAGCGATCCATCCAAAAATGTACTACTCCAGTTACAAAATCGAGGAGGAAGTAAAGTCCTACTACTTGAATGGCGACGGTCACAATAGATTCTAACATACCTAATAGTGTTTAGCTTATTAGGTTAAATGTCTCTATAAAGTTAGATGACATCCTTTCAAAAAATTCTCATATCGAGTAAACCATCTATTACTGAGCCCTGAAACAGGAATAACTATTGTGTCAAAGTTTCATATATGAGTTAATTTGAATCAATATGACCAATCGCTACAAATTTCAGGTACTTTGTATTGCATAGTACCTACTTATACATATATCTTTGTCAAAAATTTAATCCTTAAAATGATGAAACGAATACTACTGCTCGCCTTGTTCCTCCCTTTTATGGCTTGTTCACAACCTAAAGGCAAAGCCGACGAACTCTACGAAAAATACGATCCAAAACCCTACGTCAGCGGGTTTAGCTTTGGCGGCTCTCTATTAAGTGCACTTCCAATAGACATAGACTTTACGGCTTCAGGAGATTTAGAAAAAACACTCAATGGTGAAATCAAGCGTATACAGTGGCTCAAGGTAAATGACGACCGATACCTCGCCGAAGTCACAAAAGACTGGGAGCGATTCTTAAAGCGAACTGGCTATCACCGCGTAGCATTTGATAATGACGATGAAGAAAATTACGTTTATATCAGAGGAAGCAGGACACGCTTCGATGAAGCTCATTTTCTGATTAAAGAAAATAATATGACTATGCTTCTTACGGTGTATGGAGACTTCACGCTAAATAAGAAGCTGCGTGAAGATTGATAATACAAAAGCGCAGATGCGTAAGGGCATATTAGAATACTGCATTTTAGGTATTCTAGATTCCTCAGATGCATACGCTTCCGACATCATAGACCAACTAAAGGAGGCTAAACTCATCGTAGTTGAGGGAACCTTGTATCCACTCTTGACTCGCTTGAAGAATGCAGGCCTGTTGGAATACCGATGGGAAGAAAGCTCTTCAGGACCTCCACGCAAATATTACTCTTTGTCAAATTCAGGTCGTGCCTTTCAGAAAGAACTTAAGATGACTTGGGAAGAGCTTCAAAGCGCCGTAACCATATTAACCACCAGACCTAATCAATCATGAATAAAACTATCAACATCAATCTAGCAGGGATCATTTTTCACCTTGACGAGGGTGCCTATGAATCTTTTAAGGACTACTTAAACCAAATAAAGAATGCCCTAGATGCCCAAGAAGGAGGTGCAGAAATTATCGCAGATATAGAAGCACGCATTGCCGAACTTTTTTCAATGCGTATGCAGGAATCTAAACGTGAAGCCATCACTATTGAGGATGTCAATTTCATCCAAACCACCCTCGGGGACCCGCAAGAATTTGAAGACGAAAGCGATGAGGCCCCTCATACTTCTGCAGGGGTGTCTGCAGGTAAGAAACGGTTGTTTCGGAATACAGATGAGTCTATCATCGGCGGGGTTGCAAGCGGTATCGCAGCCTATTTTGGAACAGATGTCGTTTGGATTCGTATCATCTTTCTAGTACTGCTCTTCTTTACAGGCATTGGCTTTATCACTTACCTCATTCTTTGGATGGCTATTCCTGAGGCAAAAACGACCGCACAGAAACTTCAAATGCGAGGCGAACCGGTCAACCTCAGTAATATTGAACGTAGTGTAAAGGAAGAGCTAGAGGGTGTTAAGGAACGATTTGGCAGGTTTCGTGAAGAAAATCAAGGCACTGACCAATCGATAAGAAAGACGGTGAATAAAGGATTAAATTTTATCATTAATATCTTTGAATGGCTCTTCAAACTAGTTTTTAAGTTTTTTGGACTGCTCTTTATTCTGATCGGGTTAGTTATTGGTTTTACGTTGTTTGTCGCATTGTTTGGAGTTATCGCAAGCACTTGGAATTTCGGAGGGATAGATTTTATTTCTATTGACGGTAATATTCTAGGACTGAATGCTGCAGAAGCTATTTTAGGATCCGGAATAGAACTCACATTAATGCGCATTGGATCGCTGCTAACCCTTCTATTCCCCATTCTTGGACTAATCACTGTACTCGCTAAAGCCCTTAGAAAGCCATTGGCTAATGGGAGATTAGTCAATATTGTTGGTGGGACCAGTTTCTTTATAGGACTTGCATTGCTCTTATATTCAGGCGGTAATGTTCTTAGCAGTTTCAAAGTCAGCACTACAGAAATGCGAACGGTAAAACTTCAAGGAAGCACGTTTGACCTGCGGGCCGAATTACTTGAAGAATCTGATGGATTTCTCTTTGAAATAGACGACGACAATCTGCGTATTGAAAATGTTAAACTGAACATTAAAAGATCGTTCGACACAACTGCTACATTGGCCATGAAACATCGCGCCAGAGGCTCAAGTAATTCAGATGCTAGAAAACGCGCCATGCAATTCAATTACCCGTTCGAGCAAGTGGGTCCTGTTATGAGCATAAGCGAGTACTTTACCGTGCCTGAGGAAGCTTTGTATCGAGGTCAAGAACTCGAAGTAATACTGCATCTCCCTATAGGTAGTGAGGTGTACTTAGATCCTAGTGTTGAAAATCTATTGTACGGCATTGAGAACGCTCACAATATGTGGGACGGTGAAATGATTGGGCACACGTGGAAAATGGAGCGTCGCGGTCTGGTGTGTATGGACTGCGAAGAAATCGACTATTTTGAATCTGAAGCGGTTGAAGAGCAAATAGAAGCGCTCGAACTTGAGATTAACAAATTGAAAGAAAACTAGACCCCTACTCTAGTTCTGTACCGTGAAGCCGGCGCTATTAGCGTCGGTTTTTTTTAGTACCGTAAACAAAGAATTGTGAAGAAAACATTCAAGACCATGAGCACCCATAAACTCATTGGGTTCTTCGCATGACCAGATGCAGTAATTCTCGAAAATAGCGTGGAGAGCACAAACCAAGCGATATAATTAGACATAGGGACAGATTTACCCTCCCAACTCCAGAAATTTAATTCAATCGCGACCGGTTCTATCAGTACATCCATAGCTGTCATTGCAACGCCTACCAACAAGGATTTAGTCCATACGGAGGAAATCTTCACCGACAACACATCGTACATAGAACGAATCAAAAGCCACCACAACACACCTATCATCAATGGTGTGTTTGCAAATGATAGTCCTAAGGCGCTACCGTAGGTGTATTCACCAAATGGCCAACCGGTATTCGTGCCCACTACTTCAATAGCAAAACCAAGTACGACAGGAAGTATGTAAGTGAACTTGTTTTTAGGAGTTTCTGTACTCACCAAATACACTGCCATCAGTAAGAGAAGGTTGTAGGAAGTGAGAAATACATAATCCTGTCGCCAATGCCCGCCTAATAAAAACAGGCCAATGGTGTGAAAGAATATGATCACATACCCACCATAACGGCGAAAAAATGAACGGATTGTCGGAAAGTCCAATAGCATCAGTAATAAGTCGGTCTAGACGTCTGCAAGTTAAACACTCTTTAATGATTCAAACACTTCTCTAGATTTAGATTCTTTCACCAAATCCTGGATACACCAATCTGCCGCTAGTTTGGCACTATGAAGACACAACGGTATACCTCCCCCCGGGTGCGCACTTCCACCACAAAAGTACAACCCGCTGTATTTGCCAAGCTTCTTATTAGGGTGTCTAAGAAATGCAGAAAGCTGGTTGTCTGAACTTGTCCCATAGAGGGCTCCTCCTGCACTAGAAGTGTATTTCTCAATCAAAATTGGGTCTAAAACGCGCTCGGTTACGATCAATTCTTCAAGGTTTACTTCCAATTCCTGAGAGAGTCGTTTAATAATCGATGCTTTTGTTTTTTCTCTGATTGCCATCCAATCCTGCCCAGTATTCGGGGGTACGTTCACCATTACGAACCAATTCTCACAACCTTCAGGTGCATCATCTTTTTCAAGCTTACTAGATATATTGACATAGATTGTCGGGTCTACCCAAAAACCTTCATTTGACGCAATACTATCGAATTCTTTCTTGTAGTCCTTCGAAAAAAAGATGTTATGTAAATCTAATTGGTCAAAAGTTTCTTCAATACCCCAATAGAAAATTAGCGCACTTGTACTCGGTTTCTGAGCTAAGGTTCTTTTCGGTCTACGGACTTTATCATCCATCAAATGGGCATAGGTATGGTGTACATCGCTGTTTAAAACCACTGCGTCAAATTCTCTATACTCATCATTGATCAACAATGACTGAAACTTGTTATTCTCTGTACACACTTTATTGACTGGTGTGTTCAAATGAATGTTCACACCGACTTCTTTCGCAAGGATGGTTAGGCTCTTCGCAATCTCATGTATCCCTCCTTTTGGCAGGTAAGTGCCAATACCGTGTTCTAAGTGATTAATCATTTGCATGATACCTGGTGTTCTGTAAGGATTAGAACCGTTGTAGGTGGCGTATCGGTTAAACAACTGAATCAATTCTGGCGACTCAAAATACTTTCCATTTAGAGCATTCAAGGAGCTAAAGATTCCCAAAGACGGAATTTTACGAAACACTTTCAGTACTTCACGATTAAGAAAAGTCGATTTTCTATGAAGGCTTTTTTCCAGAAAATAGGGTGCCGTCAGTTCGTATTTTTCCTTAGAATGCTCCAGATACATTTTCGCTGAACGCGATTCTTTCGCACCAAACACTCTTTGAATATTCTCTAAATTTTCAGACTGTTCAGAGGTTAGAGTTATCGATTTTCCATTGGGCCAATAGTAACGGCAAGCCGTGTGGTGCTTGGAATAATTGAAGTGATTACGTGGATTCTTACCACATAATTTGAACAGCTCGTCTACTAATTCAGGTAAGGTGAATAACGAAGGACCCGCGTCAAATCGAAAACCATCTTGCTCATAAACGGTCATTTTCCCACCGGTGTAGCTATTCTTTTCAAATAGGTGCACGTTCAAGCCCTGATTCGCAAGGCGAATAGCTGAGGCTAAACCTGCAATTCCTGCACCAACTACTGCAACTGATTTTTTAGACATAATTAAGGGCCTTTTATAGGAAACATCTCAATTGGATATTTGTTGTACGTTCAATGGAGAATCGTGTCTACAAACTGGCCTTGGGCTTTATTATCGCCGCACTGTTACTAAGTGTGCTCTGGCCCTATGAACAGAAATTAATTGATTGGGACAGCCCAGCCAACTATGAAGTTTTGGAAAGCGACGAATTGTACTTCAACAACACGCGTATAGTTCAATACCGCACAGAAGAAAGCGATGCGCTCAACATACAAGGGTTCAAAGTCCACAGAAGCTCTAAAGCACTCAATGACACGAACTATCCCGTTCTAAATTTTGCCATTGTTAATCATTGGCGGAATGACCTTGCTTACATCGTATGTGAGCCAAACCTTAAAAGTCTATTTCAAGACACTTCAGCAATTGCCGTAGGCGATACCACAGTACAGCTGGTCCTCGATCATATGGACTACAACGATCATTATGCATTTGCAGCACTGCTCTTTCAAAAGATGCTTAGTTATCAGCAGCCCTATCTCATCCAAGGTCAGGATTCATTGCTGCTCTTTGGTACGCAACCCAATCTCAAAAACAATACTGTAGTTCTGAAGGATTATTTCAGGCTCATTGGCCGATTCCAATAGCGGCTAACGGCGTCGGCTGGCTCTAATAGTAAGTAGTTGCACCCCTAAGGCAAAGCCTACGCTACAGTAGACGTATGGTTTAGGAATTTCAACGTGTGCACTTTCTGCAACCAGTACCGTACCTATGAGTATCAAAAAACTCAACGCTAAAATTTGCAGCGATACGTGCTTTGAAATGAATTCACTAATAGATTCAGCGAAAGAAAGCATCACGATCATAGACAAAACTACGGCCGCGATCATCACTGTAAGATGTTCAGACATGCCTATTGCCGTGAGCACGCTGTCGAAGCTAAATACAATATCGAGCAATCCTATTTGCACTATGGCAGCACCGAGGGTGAGAGCTTTGGATTCTCGATGACCGTGAGAGCCTTCGATTTTTTTTACCATTTCCTGACTGGCCTTTGCCAAAAGGAAAACGCCACCAATAAAAAGGATCAAATCTCTCCCACTCACAGGGTGTGATCCTACTTCAAAAAGTGGTGCAGTCAAACCGATGAGCCAAGTAATCCCCAACAGCATAAGCACCCTAAAGAGGAGTGCCAAGCCAAGTCCTAAACGACGTGCCAGCGGCTGCTCGCTCTCCTTTAAATCACTAGTGACCAGAGATATAAATATGATGTTGTCTATTCCCAAAACGATTTCAAGTAAGGTGAGAGTCATCAAAGAGACCCATCCATCAAGCGAGTAAAAGGCTTCCATAAGCGTATGTTTCAAAGTAGTTTAAAGTTATATTTATCCGTTACTAAACACAACTTACCATGAAAATTTTGAAGATTGTTCTCGTTTTCGTTGCAGTCGTATTTGGAACATTTACCATATACAACGCAACACTAAGTAAAGAATACAGCGTAAGCCGAAGTACCACCATAGACGTGGACCCGGCGCTCGTTCAGCAAATCGTTAGTGACTTTAGCACATGGCCAGAATGGAGTGCATGGTTCCTTGCAGATTCCACCATGGAGTATGAATTAGGTAATACATATTTTGGTGAAGGTGCAACCTACAACTGGACCAGTGAAAATTCAGGAAGCGGTGCAATGGAAATACTACAACTTACTGCCTCAGCTATGGAAACCAAAATTGACTTTGTCGGTCAAGGAACAAGCTATGGGCACTGGGAATTCTCAACCTCGGACGAAGGGAAGGCACTAGTTTCTTGGGGCTTTAGTGGAGAAATGCCACTTCTCATGCGTTGGATGGGTGCCCAGATGGACAAATGGGTAGGACCTGACTTTGAGACCGGACTGGCGAACCTTACTGCTTATGCAGAACGCGAAGCTATCGCGAATGAAGTAGCGGAGCAGCAAACTATGCAACCTGTGGAAAACCTTTACTAACTCCCGTTCTTTCAAGTAACTTTTGTGAGGCGATCCTTACGGGTCGCCTCAAACTTTTCATAGAAGTGCACAGTCCCCATGACGAGCAACATGCCGTAAAAAATATCTTCAAATGGAATTGTACCCAAGCGTATCCCAAGATTTTCAGCATTGTTGTACCAAACTACCTGGGTAGCCAAAAAGGATCCTGTGAGTACACCATTTTTTATAAAAAATGGAACCAAACACGGAAGGTAACTTTCATAAAATCGAGGCAACCATGTTGCTTTAACCACATATTGGGAATAGGCAGTAAACAGACCTAATAAAACGAAGGTCGAACCAGTATACCAAAGACCTTCTATCACCGAATACGCACCTAGAGCGGCACAAAGAAGCATTAAAGAGATTGAGACATACTTTGCACCCAAAGGTTTAAGAAGCCCATCCGGGAAAAAATAGCGCATACACTCGTAGATAAATAAGCATGCAAAAGGGACGGTTATAAAGAACAGGTACTCACCAAGAGGTAGACCAAATAACGCAATTCCCGAGAGATATTCTGGAGTAAAGCCCCAAACACCCATCTCAGTAAACCAAATGTCCCATACGAGGAAAAAGCCGCTCACTATGGCCATAGATTTGAACAGCGAAGGAAAACCTTTGTAGTAGGCCACCTTTGATTCGAAACTTCTAATCAGTGGAA
>CBFHHP010000003.1:16360-47327 GCA_965655745.1 uncultured Schleiferiaceae bacterium | reverse complement strand
ATGTACCCATAACATACCAAAATTCTCGCTTCCCTCCTTTCCGAGGGTTTTATGATGCATTTTGTGTTGAAGCCGGACGGCTTCCCAGTACGTGCTATTACTTTTTCTTAGAAAAGGTAAACGCTGGTGAATGAACACCTCGTGAACTGCAGCATAAGCTAGACCGTATAAGGCAATTCCTAGACCAATAGCGACAGAAATACCATTATGATTGAACGAGCCTAACATGATGCACAACCAAGAAGGAATGGCGAAGATCAGGAAGAATGAATCGTTCTTTTCAAGCGCACCAGGAGTCTTAATGTGATGATCCTCGTGCAAGAACCATAAGAAACCATGCATCAGATAACGATGCGCCAACCATGCAGTACCTTCCATTGCACAGAAGGTCAATAACATTAAGCTGATTTCTAACGTACTCATACCGTATGTAGATTTTGTAAAAAGTTAAGACTTTCATCAATGTGATCAGTAGCCTTGGTCATACTCTTAAAAACATAGGCAACCCTATGGTGCTCATCGGTAACAAAAGTAATTCGATCCGCCACCATATTGAACAATAGCCCAGGCGTACCAAAAGACTTTCTCACCTTATGTCCAGGGTCACTCAATACAGGGAAATTTAATTTGTATTTCTCTGCAAAGCTTTTGTGCTCTTTTACAGAGCCACTATTCACCCCAACAACCTGTGCTCCTACAGCAGCAAATTCACGCTCATGGTCACGAAAGCTGCACGCTTGGGCAGTACATCCCGGTGTATGGTCTTTGGGGTAGAAAAAAATCACCAAAGGTTTCCCTTTGAAGGTCTCGGATGAGAACAGTTGACCGTCTTGATCAAAAAGTTCAAACGACGGTATAGGCTCACCGACGGTTAATGGGGTATTTCTAGGCATAAACTTTTTGTTCCAAAATTGGAACCGTAAAATTCTATTCAAATTTACAACATTGTCCCCCTTGGTAATGTTTAATGTGCATGCGAGGAATTCTTTTTTCAGCACATTCAGATGCGCAGAGCAGCCCCTTTGAAACCCTCTTAGGACTGTTCAAGGAGGTGATCGTCCATACCTCTGGAGAGGTTGACGAGGCACTTGATTGGTTGAGACAGCTTGACCAGCACTACGACATTACCAATGAAGAATACACCTTTGAGGACTTCATTCAAGAACTAAAAGACAAGGGATACTTGCGAGATAATTCTGACGGTCAAGGTGGTATGGGGCTTACTTCAAAAGCGGAAGGTGCCGTTCGTAAGGCTGCGATGGATCAACTCTTCGGCACATTGAAAAAAGGAGATTCAGGCGAACATCAGAGCGACAGCCCAATGGGCAAAGGCGATAGCACCGGAGATTTTAGAAGCTTTCAATTCGGCGATGCGCTCGACAACATTGTTATGAATGAAAGTCTAAAGAACGCTTTGGTATCAGGAGGGATTGATGAACTGCGCTTGACTCAAGATGATCTCGTCGTAGAAGAAGCCTATCAGAATACGAGTCTCAGCACTGTCCTAATGATTGATATCAGCCATAGCATGATTCTTTACGGTGAAGACCGAATTACTCCCGCAAAAATGGTCGCCATGGCGTTGGCAGAATGGATCACTACGAAATATCCTAAAGACACGTTGGATATCATCGTTTACGGTAATGAAAGCTGGCCAATTCATATTAAGGACCTGCCCTACCTTCAGGTCGGACCGTACCACACCAATTTTGTGGCCGGTCTTGAGTTGGCCATGGGTCTACTAAAACGGAGGAAAAGTGCCAACAAACAAATATTCAATATCACAGACGGCAAGCCGAGCTGCCTCGTAGAACCCGACGGGAGCTTTTACAAGAACAGTTTCGGCTTAGACCCGTACATCACTGGTAAGTGCCTTGAAATGGCGGCAAAAACCAAGAAAGCGAAAATTCCAGTAAATACCTTTATGATCGCGAAAGATGCATACCTCCAGCACTTTATTCGCTCCTTTAGTGAAATCAATGGAGGAAATGCTTATTACACTGGGTTGAATAAGTTGGGGCAACTCATTTTCAGCGACTACCAACAACAGAAAAAACGAAATTCAAAATGACAAAGCCAAGCATTCACACTTTCGGCGAGTTAAAAAACTTAGGGTACAACAGCCGTTCCATCAAGGAAGAAATGCGCCAAAATCTCATACCAATGTTGAAGGCGGGCAAACACCCGTTTAAAGGGATATTTGGCTATGAGGACAGTGTACTACCTGCGGTAGAACGCGGTATTCTGGCTGCACATGACATTCTACTCTTGGGACTTCGCGGACAAGCGAAAACAAGAATAGCTCGACAGATGGTAGAATTGCTCGACGAATGGATTCCCTGCATAAAAGAAAGTGAGCTCAATGAAGACCCCATGGCCCCTATTACCAAGGAATGGCAAGAGCAGGTAGTGTTGCAAGGAGATGATTTAGAAATCGATTGGATACATAGAAACGACCGTTTCTTCGAGAAACTTGCCACGCCCGATACCACGGTTGCAGACCTCATCGGAGACATTGATCCTATCAAAGCAGCAAATGAAAAGCTCAGCTTCTCGGACGATCGGGTTATCCATTATGGAATGATACCAAGAGCACACCGTTCTATCTTTGTTATCAATGAGCTCCCTGATCTTCAACCTAGACTACAAGTGAGCTTGTTCAACATTCTACAAGAAGGCGATATACAGATTCGTGGGTTTCAAAAACGCTTGCCATTGGATCTGCAATTTGTATTTACTGCCAATCCCGAAGATTACACGAATCGTGGAAGTATAGTAACACCTTTAAAGGATAGAATTGGCTCACAGATTCATACACATTACCCCGAGGATTTAGAAACTGCGTTAAAAATCACTGCTCAGGAAAGTGCGCAGATTACATCGCTGTATCCCAACATTGAAGTGAGCGCTCTAGCCAAGGAGATTATAGAACAGCTTGCTTTTAGCGCTCGAGAAAGCTCATTTATCGATGCAGGAAGTGGTGTCAGTGCTAGGATGACTATTAGTGCTTATGAAGCTTTATTAACGACAGTAGAACGCCGAAGATTAATTGAAGGAGCCAAGCAAAGCAGCGTTCGACTTACTGATTTTTATGGAACGATCAGTGCTATAGTAGGAAAGGTAGAACTCGTTTATGAGGGAGAGCAAGAAGGCGCTCAAAGTGTAGCAGAAAACTTACTAGGACAAGCAGTAAAGTCAGCGTACGAGCGCTATTTCCCTAAGTTCCGAAACTTAAAAAGAACCAACGACAACAACCCGTTCTTAAGTATCCAAGACTGGTTTAGCGCTGGAGGTAAGATTGAGTTACTCGATGATTTTTCTTCAAAAGAATATACCAACGCGCTGGACGTGGATGCTTTGAATGCATTCGTTAAAAAGCATTGGAAGAACAAGATTGAAGCCCCACAAGAATTCTTGAAAGAGATGGTGCTCTGGTCACTGGCAGAATACAGTCAGGTGAATAAAGAGAGAACCAACGTTAAGACTGATTTTAACGACCTTTTCGGCAACATGATTAGCGGACTTTCGCCTGAAGAATAAATTACTGCTGTAATTCCCAACGGAGATTTTTGAAGCTTCTCATTTCAACGAAGGAATTTTCTTTTGATGCATTTTCAAAAGAAAACCCTTTGCGTACCCCTCTCCATGCGGTCGTCCCTTGTGTTAACCTTAGCAAATGGAACTTGGCATTGTCATACCCTTCTATCGCCATTCTATCTGGATGGCGCTCAAAGCGATTTCTGAACTCCCGAATAAATTCTGTGGACTCTTCACGGTCATAATCGGTAAAATTCGCGGTGAACATATTGACCGTCTCGCGCGCGAACACTGAACTAACTAAACCATTGTCTAAAGCCTGGTATTCGTGTGTATACCAATGGTAATCAAGATTCACCGACCTAAGATTTCTAAGTACATCCAGAATATACGCTGGATCGTTCTCAGTGATTATCAAATCATAGCCTATGGTAGAATCTAATGCAGCGAGTTGTTCGTTATGTATCCAAGAATTATCGCCTTCAATTAGAAGATAGTCTTCCGCTTCCAATTCATTGGTTAGATACCTAGAAGCCTTTACACTCTTACCAGAATTAATCCCAACCACTAGTAATTTTCTGGGGAGGACAACAGTAGAATCATTCGCTGTGTCTTGCTGCTGCGGCAATTCATGAAAATTTTTAATCGCACTCCAGTACACATCTTCTGAAACTACATCATTCCAAAGACTCGTGTTTCGAACAGATTCCTGCTTCGAAATGAGGTTGACCGCTAAATCCTCTAGAGGCGTTCCTTTGAGCTGCATTAGTCGAGAACTATACATCGGCCCTAAAACGACGTCAGGTTGATTTGTAATAAGCTCTTGCACAATACCTTGCACCGTATCTCGCTGATTCATTGAGTCAAAAAATTGAACATCAATGACAAGTGAGGAATCTTTTCTGAATTCCTCAATGGCCAACTCTACCCCTTGGCGGTAACTGAATGACAGCTCTGAACGTTTTCTTCCCGGACCTTCATTCACATATTGATCTAAGAAAAATGGCAGTATGCAAGCCACATGAATGTCATTGCCCAAACTGGCAATAGTGTCATTGGTTTCTTTGCTGTTTGTAGGTGTTTTAAAAGCCATCGCAGCTGCATTAACCGGTTTGACTAATGCCATACCCTTGGACCATTGAATACGGGCATCTGGATTAAGTGTATAGAAAGCTTCTAAAGCTGGCAGTCCCCAAGATGCTGTCAAAGACTCAGGTGTATCTGTTTTTTTCACGAGGTATACCTCGTATTCTGGAGCTTGAGTAATGGGCTGATCCTGCACTTGAGGGTCAACATTTTCATTCACCAGCGTATCCTTCGGAATAGGAATGATTAGGGTTTCACCGATGACTAAACTGCGAACACCGATATTTGGGTTGGCTTCATTGATTGCTTCGACAGTACTTCCGTACTCTTTGGCGAGGCTATAAATGGTATTGCCTTTTACTATTTCATGAGCAACAGTCGACTGCGCCGAAAGCGGCATGGCCGCAATAGCAAGAAGTACTGTAACGAAAAGCTTGCGCTTTATTCCCATTCAATTGTAGCGGGTGGTTTAGAACTAATGTCGTAAACCACTCTATTTACGCCTTTTACTTTGTTAATGATCTGGTTACTCACTTTCGCAAGGAACTCATAAGGTAGGTGTACCCAATCCGCAGTCATACCGTCTGTACTTTCTACAGCACGAAGAGCAACCACTTTTTCGTAGGTACGTTCATCCCCCATAACTCCTACCGAATTTACAGGCAATAAAATACTACCGGCTTGCCACACCTTATCATACAACCCAGCATTTTTCAGGCCATTGATGAAAATGTAATCCACCTCTTGTAAAATCTCTACCTTTTCTCTTGTGATGTCTCCTAGAATTCGAATAGCTAGACCAGGTCCCGGGAATGGGTGTCTACCTAGAAGTTCTTTCGACATATCCATGGAAGCTCCTACTCTACGAACCTCATCCTTAAACAGGGTCTTGAGCGGTTCGACCACTTTGAGTTTCATGAAATCAGGCAAGCCTCCCACGTTATGATGCGACTTAATCGTTGCCGAAGGGCCTTTCACACTTACACTTTCAATGATATCCGGATAAATAGTACCCTGTGCAAGCCATTTAACATCTTCGATAAGTGCTGCCTCTTGATCGAATACTTCAATAAATACACGTCCAATGGTCTTTCTTTTCGCCTCTGGCTCATCTATACCGGCCAGCGCATCCATGAACTGATCAGTGGCATCAACGCCTTTCACATTGAGGCCCATGCCTTCGTACTGCTTCAGAACGTCAGTAAATTCATTTTTACGCAGAAGACCATTGTTCACGAAGACACAATACAAATTCGCGCCGATAGCCTTGTGCAATAGCATAGCCGCTACAGAGCTGTCGACACCTCCTGATAATCCAAGAACCACTTTGTCGTCTCCCAGCTGAGCCTTTAGATTTGCTACCGTTTCATCGACAAAATGGGCCGGCGTCCAATCACCTGATACGCCTACAATCTTGTACAAGAAGTTTTCTAGAAGTTGTTTACCGTCTGTACTGTGATACACTTCTGGGTGAAATTGTATCCCAAAAGTTTGTTCGCCTTGCACTTCGTACCCGGCAACATGAACATCTTCTGTTGATGCTATCACATTGAACCCTTGTGGTAATTCCGTAATGGTATCTCCATGGCTCATCCACACCTGAGAGCCTACAGGAACTCCTTCAAACAATGTGTTAGTACCAACCTCACTGAGATTAGCACGGCCGTATTCACGAATTTTACTCGGTGCTACCTTTCCTCCACCAATTAATGCCATGTACTGTGCGCCATAACAAACGCCCAACAGCGGTAAATTGCCCTTCATCTGACTCAAATCAAACTGAGGTGCATCTTCTTGCAAAGTGCTGTATGGAGAACCAGAAAGTATAACCCCCTTTACGTCTTCAGTAATCTCTGGCGGGTTATTGAACGGGTGGATTTCACAATAAACATTGAGCTCTCTTACTCGTCGCGCAATCAACTGCGTGTACTGAGAGCCAAAATCGAGGATCAAAATGGTTTCTTGCATGGCACAAAAATACCACTAAAAATTCGGCTTAATCACTAGGGTTCCGGCCTTTATTGTTGACATTTTTTCAACGATTGCGTCTCGAGGATCTTGACCTAATATTCCGACCAAATCGGCGTAAGATGCGCGGCGTTCCCAAAAGGTACCTTTGGGATAAATCGCTTCTACGGTGCGGTCAATTCTTTTCATGAGTTCCTCGTGTCGACGTTTCTGTGTTCGGTATCTCGTTTCTGCGGTTCGCTGCGCCAATTTTTCCATTTTGACTCTTAATGCTTCGGCATGCTGTTTTAACTCCGGATAGCTTTCAATCAACGAATTATTCCACTGTTCTATCGCCTCCATTAATGGTACCTGAAGTGCCTCGCCCTCAGCTTGGAGAACAGTATTCTTCCCTAAAAATTGTCGCTTAATCTCTTCACCGTTTATACTGAGTAAATCAGCAATACTTAGACCGAGTTTTTGAAGATCTTTCGACAATATATGATCCTGTATAAGGAGGCTATTGCGCAAGTACAATAAAGGCATTGGACGACCTGCTTTTTCGAACGCACTTCCCAGTTGCAACCAATAGGCCAACTCACCTCCTCCACCAACGTAAGCGAGATTTGGCAATAGCCACTCCTGGTATAGTGGACGCATTAAAGCATTGGGACTAACGCAGTAATATGGACAGCCCGGGTCGGGTTGTTCGAAGCGTTGGCGATCGCCATCGCGCAAATCGAATAGATTGATCTCACGAGGAAATACCTGGGCCTTGTACCCCTTTGAGACAAGGGCGTCTGTCTGTGCTTGAATGAGTTTAGAGTACTGACCGTCCATCTCCGCTGTCCAAAGTGGAGCGGCTTGGCCTTTGAGCGCCATATCCTGACCGTCCAAGACTAGAAGACCCAATCCTTCGGCCCATTCACGCACCCATTGACGCGTCGCCTCTGCAAGATTTTTTTGCTCGCGATACGCTTTAAGTCTAGGTTGGAGCAATTTTTTCTGCGCTTCGTTCAGCGGCACTTGTTCGAGCCATGAGGATAATTGGTCGGCTAAATCTTGGGTAGGCAAAAACCCCACCGGACCTTTTGCATCTGGCTGCTTCCAAGTGAATTGGTGTTCGCCTATTCGGAAAGAGGCAATCTCCTCAAAATCATGATCTTCACTAGCCATCCAAAATACAGTGACGACCTCCTTGCCCAATTCCTTTGAAGCAGCCTTGGCCAATGCAACGGCACCGAGCACTTTAGCTTCAAAGAATGCCGTACCACCACAAACCATCAATTGATGCCCGGTAGTGATGGTTAAAGCACCGTTTCGAAAAGCGTCCAAGGAGGCCTGCTCCGAAGAACTAGGTTCCGTGTTTTGTCGTTCCAAAGCCTGAAGGACTAACCTGCGTGTCTCTTGAGAATAATCCTGCTGTCTTTGGGCCTGTACAGCGAAGGCTTTCCAATCGTACGGATTGTTGGCAATTGATTCCAGAAATGTACCCCCAGCAATAAGGTCCTTCATTACCTTTGAAGGAACACCAGATTCAGTATGTGGTACAAATTGATACGTCATTGCAAGCAAAAATGAAAACGAAGATAAGCGCAATATTGTTGATAGGAACACTCATTTCCTGCTCAAGTAGAACAGAATCTTCAAAAGAAGACTGTAACCTCAACGCCTATTACACCTTTAACTTCGAGCAAGCTCAGTATTACGCACTTCCACCCATTGATTTTAGTTTTACTTTAGATTACGATTGGCAGGTGCGCATGCCTGAATTTGCTAAACAAAACTTTTACTATTACGAGGCTGCGAGAGTAAACGATGCTGAAACGAATTCCATTTTACTTCGTGTTATGCCCTTCAAACGACAAGGCGCGTATATCTCAGTCAGTGAGCAAAGTAATGCGCTGATTTACAGATCTTTGTCCATGGCCGCTAGAGATTCATGGGTGACTGAACGAAAAGACACCGTAAACGGTTGGTGGGTAAATTATGGCAGGTACGAACAAGAACCTTGGGACTTTGTTATTGCTCATAAATTGATCATGAGAGATACATTATCGAATTCCATTTTGCTTGAATTGCAAATGCAGGGCCCTGCAGATTCCTTCTCCTTGAAGCAGGAAAAATGTTTGGATGAAGTCATAGAATCCTTCAAAGTATACCTTTAAAAGTTCATAATCAGTCTTCTACGCGCCAATTCATAAGTTTTTATACTCAATATGTAATTAGCGGGCTACACACAAAGAAGTTCTTTCTATATTGCATGTATTCAAGGGCAACTTTGAATTAGGTTAGGGGTACGGAGCCAAGAAATTGGCTCCTTTTTTTTGCCCTAAACTTTCGTACGGTTGGGGATGTTAAGCAAACATGTCACGTACCCTCCGATTAGTTCTCGGCGATCAGCTTAATCCATCGCATTCCTGGTTTCAACAAATCGACGCCTCCATTACCTATGTATTCATAGAATGTCGCGGTGAAGGTTCGTACGCGCCTCATCACATCCAAAAGGTGGTTGGGATACTTCAAGCCATGCGGAATTTTGCCGTGAAACTAAAAGAGCAGGGTCACGAGGTATATTACCACCGGATACTCGATTCAGAGCAAGCAGAGCTGGCTGAAATCTTGCACAGCCTTAGTGACAAACTACAGAGCACCGCGTTGCAATTCATGCAGCCAGATGAGATAAGAGTACAACAAAACCTAGAAGAATTGGCCACTAAAGGCCATCCTATCTCGTTTGTATCCAGCGAGCATTTCATATCTACAAAAGAGGAATTCACTGCGACTTTCAAGGGAAAAAAGAGCTTCCTTATGGAAACCTTTTACCGCAAACTCAGGAAGCGCACGGGCATTCTAATGGAAGGAAATGCGCCACACGGGGGCAAATGGAACTACGATGCTCAAAACCGAAAGAAACTTCCAAAAAATCACTTGATTCCTCCCCCCTACTTGCCATCCACAAATGTTGAGGAGGTATACACCGATGTATTGAAGGCGGATTTGCCAACCATCGGGAACCTTAAGGATCCCAAACATTATTATTGGCCAACTTCTACCGAGCAGGCACTTGCCATATTCGATCAGTGGCTTGAACATTGTTTTCAATTCTTTGGTGATTTTCAAGATGCAATGACCGTGAGTGATTGGGCGCTGTACCATAGCAGAATATCATTTGCCTTAAACGTCAAACTTATAGACCCATTGACCATTTGCCAACGTGCAGAGGCCTATTACAGATCTAATGAGCACATTCCATTGAACGCAGCCGAAGGTTTCATCCGTCAGATTTTGGGCTGGAGGGAATTTATGAGAGGTGTTTATTGGGAGCGCATGCCCGATTTTGGAAATGAGAATTACTTCAATCACAAAACACCACTTCCGAAGTGGTTTTGGAACGGTGATACGAAGATGAAGTGCCTATCGCACTCTATTGGTCAAAGCCTCGACCATGCTTATGCGCATCACATTCAGCGACTTATGGTTACCGGGAACTTCATGCTACTTGCCGGTATAGACCCTGATGAAGTGGACTTATGGTACCTAGGTATTTACATTGATGCCTTCGAATGGGTTGAAATCACCAATACTCGCGGTATGAGTCAATATGCCGACGGTGGCTGGATTGCAACCAAACCTTACGTCGCTTCGGCGAACTATATGAAGAAAATGGGCGACTATTGCCAGAATTGTTTCTACAACGAGAAAACAAAAATCGATTCTGATAGTTGTCCTTTTAACTCGCTCTATTGGAACTTTTTTGAACGACATAGAGACCTACTCGGCAATAACTTCAGGTTGGGTATGGTATATCGCACGTTCGATAAGATGTCCTCAGAAAACAAGGCAGCCATTAGAGCCCGAGCAAACTATGTGTTAGAAAACTTAGAAGCACTGTAATGAGCACTTGTATTCTCTGGTTTAGAAACAACTTACGATTAGGAGACAATACCCCTGTAGCCGAAGCATATTCTCGTTTTGATACTGTTATTCCTGTGTATTTCGATGAAGATTCATGGCACAATACACGTTGGGTCGAAGAAGGAAAAGGCGACCATAGAAAACGTTTTTTAATGGAAAGCCTGTCTGACCTGAACGGTGCATTGGAAAATGGCGGAAGTGAGTTACTCGTTCTGCGTGGTGTTGATCCTGTGAAAGCGCTCATGGAATTGGCCACCAAAACCAGGGCAACAGCCATTTATGCGCCGAAAGAATTCGCTTACAATGAAAAGCAGGTAGAGCGAAGGTTGACCGAAAACGCCAAAAATCATGGAGTATCCGTTTATTTAATGACGGAGCGAACGTTGTACTTAGAAAGTGATTTGCCATTTAGTGTAAATGACATCCCGGAAGTATTCTCAAGATTTAGAGGAAAGGTCGAGAAGCGCAGTCGCGTTCAGCCCCCTATCGAAGAGCCAGAAGTTTCCTCGTTTGACCCATTCGATTTTGATTTGAACTCTGACGGCATACCCCTTTGGGATGTAGCGCAGGATGAACGTAGTGCAGTTCCATTTGCTGGTGGTACTTCAGCTGCATGGGAACAATTGGACTTTTACCTTTGGGAAAGCGAGCATGTCCTTGTCTACAAACAGACCCGAAACGGGATGGTAGGCCGTAATTACAGTTCCAAATTTTCGGCATTTCTCGCCCTAGGCTGTATCAGCGCACGACAGATTTACGATGAACTCAAAAGATTTGAAGAAGAAGTAGAATCTAATGAAAGTACCTATTGGTTGTTCTTCGAGTTATTATGGCGAGAATACTTCCAATGGATTGCGCTGAAGCATGGCAGGGATTTATTCACTGCACACGGGTTACAGCCAGAGAAGCCATTGAAGCAAGGTTTTAATGCGAGAGCTTTTGAAAAATGGACCTCAGGGAATACTGGGGATCCACTGGTGGATGCCAACATGAAAGAACTCGTAGCTACGGGTTTCATGAGTAATCGTGGAAGACAAAATGTAGCGTCCTATTTGGTGCATGACATGGGTATAGATTGGCGCGCTGGCGCTGCTTTTTTTGAAAAGCATTTGATGGACTACGACCCGGCATCGAATTACGGGAATTGGCTCTACAATGCCGGAAGGGGCAATGATCCGAGACCATTCAGAAAGTTCAACACTGAGATGCAAGCCGAACGTTACGACCCCCAAGGAGAGTTTGTAGAGACGTGGACGTAGCCTACCTTTAGTGCATGAACTGGAACCATATTACTGCACTACAATTTTCTGACCTGCCCTTAGACAAGGAAGATAGGGCTATCCTGGAAGAGCTTGCTGAACGTTTGCAAGACAACTATCCTTATCATGCACAAGAGTATGCCGGTCAGATGATCAAACCGCCACATGCCCTTGCGCAGGCTGCACATTGGATGACCTCGTTCGTAAATCCAAACAATCACGCACTCGACGGCGGTCGTGCTACCTCGGCATTAGAACTCGAAGTTATCGACCAGCTTGGATCCATGGTAGGCTATACCCCTTGTCTCGGTCATTTAACTTCCGGAGGAACCATGGCTAATCTTGAAGCCTTATGGGTGGGTCGCCAAAGCACACCGCATGCAACCGTTCTAGCTAGTTCAGCCTCTCATTATACTCACAGCAGAATGTCTGAAGTTCTAGGAATGCCTTTTAAGGAAGTTCCAACAGATGCTCAGGGTAGAATGAATACAGAGGCTCTCGAACAGCTGCTTGCTGTAAGTGAAGTACCTCCTATCGTTGTGGTAACATTAGGGACCACTGGGTTGGGAAAAGTTGACCCCCTTGCTGATGTTGTTGCGTTAAAAGAGAAGTATTCGTTTCGAATTCATGTAGATGCTGCCTACGGTGGTTACTTTAAACTCAGTCAACTGCCTGAAGAAACACAGCAACATTTCGAGGCGATGCTGCACGCCGACTCTATCGTCATAGACCCGCACAAGCATGGACTTCAGCCCTATGGCTGTGGATCCATATTACTCAAAAACCCTGCTGAAGGAAGGTTCTACAAACACGACAGTCCTTACACTTATTTTACTAGCGGGAAATTACATCTTGGTGAGATCACTCTTGAATGTTCTAGGCCAGGCACCGCTGCGGCTGCACTGTGGGCAACTATGAAAAAATTTCCTTTAGAGAAAGACGGAAGATTTGCAAAACGACTTCAAGAAAGTCTTCTTGCAGCCAAAGGATTGCACAAGTGCGCATTAGAGAAAGGGTTCTGGAGTCTCGACCCTGAATTGGACATCTGTATATTCTCGACAAAGGGCACTAACAGCGCTGAGATAAGCATTCAGAACAGAGCATTTTTTGAACGTAAAGCCAAAGAAGGCATTCACCTAGCCCTGCTCAAAGTACAAAGGGAACAATGGCCCTGGAACCTGCAATGGGACAGTGAAGAGCTCGTTGTGGTTAGAAGCGTACTCATGAAGCCGGAACACAACGATCCTGCATTTTGGGCGCGTTTACTTGATTAACTCGAGTATCTGAGCTAAAGTCATTGACTCTTGCTCACCAGAAGCCAGATTTTTCACAGGAATTTGATCGCTTCCCATTTCATTGGTTCCAACCATAGCCATAAATGGAATTCCTTTTTTATCGGCAAAGTCAAACTGTTTCTTAAGCTTTGTTGCTTCGGGATACAATTCAGCTCTTATACCGTGTGCGACTAACTTCTGTACCCATTGGTAGGCCGAAGCGCCCTCAGTAGCGCCGAAGTTTGCGAAGAGTATGGAAGGCTTTTGAGCCACTTCTGAAGGAAACAGATCTAATTCTTCCAAACAGAGGTAAATACGGTCCAATCCAAAACTTATACCTACCCCTGAAGTATCCTTCATGCCAAAAATACTGGTTAGGTCAGCGTAACGACCGCCGCCGCCAATACTACCCATAGCTACGCCTTTCGCGGCAACTTCAAAAATAGTTCCGGTATAATAGTTTAATCCTCTTGCCAGTGTGAAGTCAAATTCTAAATCACAGCCTTGAAGACCTTTTGATGCATGCTCAAAAACGAAGTCAAGTTCTTCCAAGCCTAACTTACCCTCCTCACTGGATTGCAGCAGCTCTTGCAAGTTTTCTACGGTTAAACCTTCTTTCAACCAAGATTCAAAGGTAGTAACAGCAGTTTCTGCAAGGCCTAGTTCGCGCATTTCCTTGCAAACGCCCTCTGACCCAACTTTATCTAATTTATCAATAGCTACAGTGAAGGCAATAAACTGGTCGGAGATTCCGAGTACCTCAGCCATTCCTGCGAGTATTTTGCGGTTATTGATTTTGATCGTTGCAGGCAGCCCTAGTTTTGAAAAGGAGGCGTCATAGATGTGAATCAATTCTACTTCTTGCCATAAACTGTCCGAACCTACTACATCGGCGTCGCACTGATAAAACTCTCTGAATCTCCCTTTCTGCGGTCGGTCAGCTCGCCATACGGGCTGCATTTGATACCGCTTAAACGGAAATGCCAACTCATTTCTGTGCTGGACGACGTATCTCGCAAATGGAACCGTTAAATCATAACGAAGGGCCTTATCGGCAATTTTCGAAGCCAATTTCGAAGGCTGCTTTTCCTGCCATAGCTCTTCTGAAATTTTTGAAGTAAAATCTCCAGAGCGAAGGATTTTAAATATGAGCCTATCTCCTTCTTCTCCGTATTTACCGGTCAAAGTTTCAATATTCTCGAAGGAAGGAGTTTCAATCGGGTCATATCCGCGCAGTTCAAACTGCGCTTTCAATACACTCATGATGTATTGACGCTTCTGAACGACCTCAGCAGAAAAATCTCTAGTTCCCTTCGCTAATGATGGCTTCATAATTTATTCTAAGGATGATACACAAAGTTAGCTCGACAAAGGCAATTACTCAGGCCTTACCAAACAACTTCTGTACAATTTTTTATAGGCTTCTGATTCGACTAATCCTTGGAAAGTCCCCTCATTGTGGTACCAATTTTTTCGAAACGGTGTGTGTGAGAATAAAATATGACCTAAACCGTCTACTCCGAATCGGTCTAGGATGCTCCAATACAAACACACTACAGACGGATCTTCGACAGATATACCCAAGTGCTCCGCAAGTGGATGTCTAATAATGTTAAAGTACACTTCGGCTGTTTCCGGACTGATGTATTCGTCTTTGAGCACGGCAAAGTTTGGACGATTGGCATTAAATCGGACGATGTATTGGTTTCCTAGGATAACGGGCATACCTGCATCAGCGACAAGCCACTTGGCATCGACAAACCTGCCTTTAAAGGTCTTCTCATAGTTTGTGCCGTCCCAATTCCATTTAACAGTGAATTTATCCGTTCGATCTGAATAGGTGACCGTACCCATTTGCTCAATAGGGTTACGTTCTACCATGAATTTATTGATGTAGGGCTTGACAAAAATGACCAACACCGCAATTCCAAGAACCGTTAGGATGGAGTATATCCATTTCGTAGCCTGTACATTTCTCAGGTGATCTTCCACAGCCCTGCGCTTTAACATTTCCTCCCTCATGGCCGCTCGCTTTTTCTTCAGTGCCTCCTCAACAGGATCAATCTTTACAGCATCTAAAACCACATCAAGACCTCGCAAGGCTAATTCGTACGCTTCTGTCAAAGATTGAAAAGCCTCTTCACTGCCCCCAACATCAGGGTGTAACTCCTTAGCACGCGCCTTGTAAGCCGTATCTATGTCTTCTTTAGAAACTGGCAGTTTCTCTAGTTGAAGTATTTCAAGAGCTTGATTTATTTTCACTAATTCGAGGCTAAGAAGGTTAAAATTAAGAAAAGAACTCTACCCACACTACAAAGCAATAGCATCTAAATGCGATATTGCAGAGGATATTTTAACCTCGATAAAAGTCGTTTTGAGTAAGCAGAATCGATATTTAGTCATACTTCCCGCGCGAATGGGTGCACAACGCCTTCCTGGCAAACCGCTAAGACTTCTTGGCGGTATACCAATTATTCGACGGACCTACTCAGGAGTAAAAGACCTCTTTGAACAGGTATATGTTGCTACCGATTCTGACGACATCCTCGCAGAGTGTGAATCGCAAAAGATACCCTGTATTCGAACCGGCTCGCACCATGTGAATGGTACCACTAGAACTCTTGAAGCCTTCATATCACTCGACTTAGAAGTGGACTACATTATCAATGTACAGGGAGATGAGGCATTCATTTCCAAAGAGATACTGCAGCCATTATTAGACCTGCTCGAAGAAAAGCAACCTGAGGCCGCGACGATTCAAGCACCGTTAACTTCAAACAGCAGCAACTCCAACGTTTATGTAGTTACTGATAACGACCGTCGAGCGTTATACTTTTCTCGAAGCCCTATTCCAGCCGCACGAAATGGTCAACCTCAACGCTACCAGCATGTAGGAGTTTATGCATTTAAACCTGAAGCCCTGAAATCATATTGTGCCATGTCCCCTACTCCCCATGAGCAACATGAAATGCTCGAGCAATTGCGGTGGTTGGAAAACGGAAAAAGTTGGGCCATTGCTACAGCACCGAAAAAGCCGTTGAGTATTGATACTCCAGAGGATTTAGAGGCAGCTGAAAAAATCCTCTCACAGCTGGATTAAGGCTGGTACCTCCTACGCTCCTCCTCGTTTGCAGGAGTTAGTTGTCCTGAGATAAACTTTCTGATCAGGATGTTTTCAATAAGCTGATCTTCCGGATCATTCAAAGGATCATACGAACGCTTTAAATCAATATCATACCACCAGGCGGTCATCGACCAAAAACGTGCACTCAAGCCATTACGGTATGTTTTAATAATGTGGTATACGGGTAGACCTGTTTCTCGGTAGATGAGCTTTGATAAAATTTGACCTTCACTCCGGGTCAATTTCCGCAATTCAGGTTCAAACCTCTCCTCTAAATACCGCTGGTATTGCTTGGTGTATTTTCTCCGTTGACGTTTTTTATCAATGCCCTCTAATGCCATATTAACGCTATCCATACGGATGGCAGCCTCGCGTACATAAGGGTATACCCTACGTACTTTTCTAGTAAGACTGTAATAATTTCTGCGTGCCTGATGATCGCTCAATGTAGGTTTGGGAACAAATAGTACCTCGTCCAATACTGACCAAGGGATGGTATCGCCACCAACAACTAGTTGGCCCACAATGGGTAAGGTCCCGTCCTTTACTTCACTCAAAGTATCGACTTGGGCAGCAGCCGGATTGCTTAAAAGCAATACCAAGAAGAAGATGTTAAGACCTGTTCGCCTTCCAACGAGAGCTTTTACCATGTGAAACTACAGATTGATTTGTTTTTGCTCCTTGCAAAAGGTTTGCCACTGCTGCCGCTCCAACAGCTTCGAGTTCCGTATCCCCGCTTTGCAATGCGCTTGGAGAAAAGTACTTCTCTACAAAATGAGTACTGAATTCGCCACCTATAAAAGCTTCATGGTTCATGACAAAATCTGCAAAGTCCAGAGTAGTTTGTACCCCGGCGATGCGGTATTCTGAAATGGCGCGCTTCATTCGTGCGATAGCCTCTGTCCTATCTGCACCAAAGGTGATCAGCTTAGCAATCATTGGATCGTAATAGATGCTCACCTCCATACCTTGCTCTAGGCCGTCGTCCACTCGAACACCTAGTCCTTGCGGTCTTTTGTATTCATGAAGCTTTCCTGTTGCAGGCATGAAGTTCTCGGCAGCATTTTCAGCATATACACGCACTTCAATGGCGTGACCTTGAATAGTCAAGGATTTTTGATCGAACGCTAAAGAGTGCCCCTCTGCTATACGTAGCTGTTGTTTGACCAAATCAATCCCCGTGATTTGCTCAGTAACCGGATGCTCTACTTGCAAACGTGTATTCATTTCTAGAAAGTAGAACTTTCCACTAGGTTCAAAGATAAATTCCACCGTACCTGCACCGCGATAATCACAAGCCTTGGCCACATTTACAGCCGCTTGACCCATGGCTTCACGAAGGGACTCTGTAAGCACTACACTCGGCGCTTCCTCGATAACCTTCTGATGACGACGTTGAATGGAGCATTCTCGTTCAAAAAGGTGTATTACGTTACCGTGTTCATCCGCTAAAATTTGAATCTCAATATGCCTTGGACCTTCAATGTATTTCTCGACAAACACCGCTCCGTTTCCAAAGCTGTTGGTTGCTTCACTAACTGCACGCTCCATTTGGGTATCGAACTCCTCAGGGCTGTGTACAATACGCATCCCTTTTCCACCACCGCCAGCACTGGCTTTGATCATTATAGGAAACCCTATTTCTGAGGCCAATTCTTTCGCGCGATCTACATCCGTAACCTCCCCATCGGAACCGGGTACGAGAGGTACGTCAAAATCTGCAACGGCAGCTTTCGCACTGAGTTTGTCGCCCATGATGCGAATGGCGTGCGGACGCGGCCCGACGAATATCATCCCTGTCTGTTCCACCGCCTCTGCAAAGGCAGCATTCTCACTCAGGAATCCATAGCCAGGATGTATAGCATCTACCCCTAGGTTTTGTGCGGCACTAATTATTCGATCGCCCTTGAGGTAACTTTCGGCAGAAGGCGCTGGACCAATGAAAACTGCCTCGTCCGCGAATAGGACGTGTGGCGCTCTACGGTCCGCCTCAGAATACACTGCGACGGTTCGAATGCCCATTTCGCGGGCACTTCTCATAATTCTAAGGGCAATTTCTCCTCTGTTCGCAACGAGAATTTTTGATACGGTTCTTGACATTTGTGATTGTATGTGTTACTCACAAATATAAGAAGCGAAGTACTTGCTAAATCTTTGTGATGCTAAAGTAATATGGCCTATTCTCCCACAACACTCGAACGACATAGGACCCCGGTGAAAGCGTACTCATGTCCAGGCGGTGGTTAGTTGCGTCAATTGGCACCTGGAAGCGCACTAACTGACCTTGAGCATTGTAAATATCTAGCAGAGTTTCCGTGCCTGCTGGCAAGTCCAAATGAAGGAATGTGCTCAATGGATTTGGATACAACGCAATAGGTAAAGCCTGTTCTCCTATTCCCACCTCGTTTAATCGGTGTGTTACCATGGTGCTATCGCCACACTCATTGATCAGGAATAAGTTTACGATGTAGTTGGTGGTTATGACGCCATAGGTATGCTGAATATTTGAAGCGGTACCCTTATCGTTCGTCCCGTCGCCCCAGTACCAATGGTATTCGTCTGCCCCTGTGGCATTTGCCGCGAAGTTCACTACCATCCCGTTGGCTGAAGTAGAAACTATGTTGAACGTGAAGTCACCGGCTGGTACATCACAAGTGGCGACGTCATCTGAATAAGAAAATTGGTTCCCACAACTATCCTCAGCAGTTACGGTCACTGTGAATGAGCCCTGTGTGCTGTAGGTATTGCTTGCAGTCATTCCAGAAGCCGTATTGCCATCGCCGAAACTCCACTGGTAATTCAATAATCCGGCTGGTGTTGCCGTAAATGAAAAGGTGTTCCCTGAAACTGTTGAAGTGAAGCCTACATTCACCAATGGACAAAGCGTTAGATCGAAAGTTGTCGCTGTCGAATCGCCACAGCTGTTGACTAAAAGGAGCGTGATAGTATACGTACCTGATGCAGTATATACGTGGCTTGGAGTTGCTGTAGAGGCTGTTCCGCCGTCTCCGAATTGCCAATAATAATCCATTGCAGTTCCGCTTGAGGTACTCGCATCAAAATTCACACTAAGCCCGTTAATACTGTAAGTATAATCCGCAATGGTCGTATCACAATAACTGTAGGTATGCAATAGAGAATCTACATTCCCACAGCTGTTATACACTACTTGATAGATGTCAAACAACCCAAAAGAGGTGTAGGAATAGTTTGAGGTATCCCCGATGGTACTATTGCCGTCGCCCCAGAACCACACCGTGGAATCTGCATCTGAAGTGGTGCTGTACCCGTCGATGGAAGCTCCCAAACCTTGGATAGAACCGGTAGCTGAGATGGCTGGACAGGCCAGCGTAGTGAATTGGACCAAAGTCCATGTACTAGTCAATGTAGAAGTACAAGTATCCTGAACGTATGCATCATAAGTGGTGGAGGCTTGTAATCCCGTGAGCACGGCATTTTGGTTCTGTGCCAAAACTATGGTGCCGTTTCCTTGAGTGAACCCTGTAGGACCATACTCTACAGCACTGCTGTTCGCGCGACCTAACCAGTTTAACTCGGCACTGTTGTATGTAATGTTCGAAGCTAGAACGTTGGGTGCCGGGCAAGTAGCCGTCTCATCAATTTTGACATCATCAATGGCAATATCTGCACGATACGAGAAGAATCCCGATCCATCTCGATAAGCTTTGAAAATAATCTGAACCGTATCCCCTTCGTAAGCAAGTAAACTTACCGTTCGCTTTTGCCAACTCGCCGTACTCGAACTCTGCTGCTGACCAGTGATGGTATTCACGAGAACCGCTGGAGTACCAGGCTTTTTGACAAATATTCTAAGTTTATCGATATCGGGTCCGAACATGTGGTACCAGAAAGTCAATTCAGGAGATTGTAAAGTGTCCAAGTCAATGAGTGGTGTCCTTAACTCTGTATCAGTAGTTGCTGTCCAAGGACTAGAACTGCGGGTAAAGGCGTATCCTCCACTTCCGGTAGTGTGATCGCCTGAAGGGCCAGTACCCGAGTAATGCGAGGTAGTACTATTTCCACCCACCCAGAATAAATCTTCAGTATCTGAACGCAGCCAACACGGATCTACTGAGCCTGTAGTGTTGGTGAAGTCCACCGTTTGCCATTTGGTCGTGTTTGAGAAGTTCTCTGTAAATGGTGCGGTAAAAAAGGAACAGCTCGTTGTGAAATCGGGACCATCAACCCACTGACTAACATCACCCGTTCCACAGGAATCGCGCACTTGCCATTCATAGGTCGTCTGCGCATTGAGCTGTGGCACTCCCTTGTTTGACACAGATGAGGTTGTCCAACTCCAAGCCGAGGTACCCAGGGCTCTGTATCGAATTTGCCAGTTTGAGGCACCTCCACCAACCCAGTCTAGCTGAGCAACATAGACCCCTACTGCGGTAACGACTGTGTTTTTAGGCTTTGCACAAGAAGGGGCGTTGTCAATTTTAATGTCGTCAAGAGCGAATTGTGTATAAAAAGATCCTGAAGAAGCCGAATAATCAAAGCGTACTCTTACTGTATCACCGGCATACGAACTAATATCCACGATATGTTCAAGCCATGCGGCAGAAGATGAGGAATGTGTAAGTCCGGTCGTGTCCCAAAGAGAAGACCACGTCCCACCTTGCTTTTGAATATATACATCAAGGTCACCCATTTGTTGACCATAACCGTGGTACCAGAAACTCAATTCTGGCGAACTTAATGTATCCAAATCAATCCAAGGTGAAATTAAACGAGGATCCGTTCCTGTCGCTAGCGTAGACGTCTTTTGGTGGAATGCGTATTGGCCGCTACCCGATGTGTGATCACTAGATGGTCCTGTCTGAGTCCAAATAAACGCTGGTGGCCCAACCGTCCAAAACTTCTGCGCCGCACCTTGGGTAATCCAACATTGGTCGATATCTCCTTGTACGTTCCATGTGGTGGATGGACCCCAACCCGAACCTTCAAAATCTTCTGTGTAGGGTGCTATGTAATTGCTACATCCTGTGGTAAAGGTGCCAAGGTTCGACCATACGCTAGTATCTCCAACGGCACAGATCTCACGTACTCGTATTCTATAATTGGTATTTGAATTTAATCCGGACATCGTTGCAGGATTGCTCGAATACGTATTGATGGTACCGTTGGCGATGGCAGTTGTACCACTTGCAAATTGAATCTGGCTGCCCAAGGTGTTAGAATTCAAGGACGACCAGCTGATCGATGCGCTGCTTGATGTTACTGAAGAGGCTACTGGGTTCAGAGGTTGATCGCACGAAGGCGTTTCTTCTACGGCAATATCATCAATAGCGATTCGACTGTTGGTCCACCAAGAAAAATTCACATCGCGTTTTGCGTTAAATCTGATTTGAATAGTATCACCCGCAAATTGAGACAGCGATTCAGTATGCTTACGCCATGAAGATGACTGTGATGTGAATTGACCTGCTGCCGTTGTGGCGTTGATTGTGTGTAGATTGACCCAAGTGTTGGTTCCTACAACGCGTACTCGAATATTCAGCCATTCGACATCTGCACCGTACATGTGATAGTAAAAGACCAATCGGGGTAAAGTATCGCTACTCAAATCAATCGGAGGCGTTATTAAATTGGTAACCGTTGTATTATTTGTAGCCCCAGAAGACCAGCCTTCTGCAAAGGCATACCCACCCGTACCAGTTGTATGGTCTCCATCAGGACCAGTAGAAATGTTTGCGAAACTAGGATCAGATGCCATCCAAAGGTAGTTAGCACTTGTAATATTTCTAGTCCAACAACTCGGAATGGATCCAGAATTGGTCCATGTACTTGGCCCTTGCCATCCGGAACCGTCAAAGTTCTCGGTGTAGGGGGTACTTTGGATGCACTGAGCTTTTAGGTTTTGGCCTAAAGCAAACAGTACTGCAACAGTTAGAAGTAATCTTCGCTTCATATATCAAAATTAACGCGAAAACTTGGTACAGGTTCATCTCAATGAATAAAGATATTCTGTCAACAACCATGTATATTTATCCCATGAGTCAACGCTTTCTTTTCACAGTTCTATTTCTCGGACAATTTACGATGTCTGGGCAAGTACTCGGTCTCCTAAAATACAGCGGTGGTGGTGATTGGTATGCCAACCCTACAGCACTTGTAAACCTCTGCGAGTTTTATAACTCTACCACAGGAGCAAAGTGCACGATAGCACCCAGTGAACTTACACCAAAAGAGGTACTCAACTCAGGTGTTTCCTTTCTGCATGCGACAGGACATGGAAGAATCGTATTCGATGAAAATGAACGTCAAATTTTGAATGATTTTGTGAATCGCGGTGGATTTATTCATATTGACGATAACTATGGGATGAAGGAGTTTGCAGAAAACGAGTTAGACCTGTGCTTCCCGCAAGCAAAAAAAGTCAATGTGGCAAGCAACCACCCCATTTTCAATACGCTCTTCAAGCTCGATGGATTGCCGAAAATTCATGAGCACGACAATGAGCAACCAAAAGCCATCGGATATTTCATACATGGAGAACTGGTCGCACTTTTGACCGTAGAAAGCGACCTAGGTGATGGCTGGGAGGATCCGCAGGTTCATAATGACCCAAAGGAAAAACGTGATAAAGCGCTGAAAATGGGTGCAAACTTGGTACATTGGGCAATAGTAAGACACTAAACCATGCTGGAATTCAAACTTCAACCGCTGACTAAATCGGTCCTTCAAATCCTGTTGATTGCGTTGTTGGCATATGTACTTTTTCTCATCCAAGGCATACTAGTTTATGGCGTTATCGCTTTATATATCAGTGTTCTTGGAAGACCTCTTATCGCCCTTTTAGGAGGTATCCCAAAGTTAGGTCCATACTTAAATGCAACAATAAAGGCGACCATCACCTTGCTAGTACTCGCAGGAATTGTTCTGGGTTTAGCCACATGGTTTTTCCCTGTAATTATCGAAGAATTTAGCTTCATAGGAACCATAGAATACGATGCGCTTCTAGTGAGCTTGCAAGACGAATGGCAACAGCTTGACGCACTCCTCACCTCGCTTGGGATAGATACCGCGGCGGAATTGACCGAGATTAATAACACTTTGCAAGGATTTGCTTCGATGGAAGCGATAAGTAGCGTTTTAAGTAGCGTTGTTGGTGGTTTAGGCCAATTCATCATTGGGCTCTTCTCCATCACCTTCATCTCCTTCTTCTTGTTTCGAGAACAAGATCTGGCACACCGTTTTGTCGATTCTATTACCCCCAAAAGGTACCACGATAAAGTGGATACGATGACGCCTCAAATCAAAACCGTGGTGACACGTTACAGCTTTGGAATTCTCTTTCAAATTACCGCCATCTTTATTCTACTCGCCATAGGAATGACGTTGATTGGCGTTGAAGGTGCGATCGTGCTAGCCCTGTGCGCAGCAGTATTCAACCTCATTCCTTATGTAGGACCAATTATTGGTGCTGCCCTAGGTATCCTTTTAGGATTGGGACAATTGTATGCTGCAGGTGTAGCAGATCCAGATTCAAGCGTCAATCTCGTTCAAAGCCTTTACCTTCTCATTGGCCTATTCGGTATAGTACAGGTGTTGGATAATGTTCTATTTCAGCCACTTATTTTCAGCAATAGTGTTGGCGCACATCCCTTGGAAATCTTCTTGGTCATCTCCATTGCCGGTACACTGTTGGGTATAGGTGGAATGATCATTGCCGTGCCTGTTTACAGCATCGGAAGGATTGTATACAACACGGTTATCAAAACTATAGATGGCTAGTGTTGACCATCCGCTTTCGGGTGTAAATCCTGAGGTATTCAATGACGACCTCTGGGCGTGGATTGAATCGAATTCGGCCATCAATACAACAGACCTACGCTTGAAATACGGCACCAACGAACCGTATTCCTCAGCAATCGCACAAATCGAGGCTAAGAATAAGTACGCTGGAAAATTCAGGAAGCTCTTCGAAGAACGTTGGATATTTCCTACCGGTATTGGTCTAGAACAAAGTTCTTCCTTAAAAACTGCAGCCGTCAAATCGCGCTTTTTCCAAACGCCTTATTCTGCTGATCTGTGCGCTGGGATGGGTATAGACAGTAAAACGATCCTCAACACAGAGCAGTGTTTAAAGCACCTGTGTTTTGAGCAAAAACTATCGCTTGCACGTCTTTTGAAACACAATTTACCTGCAGCACATGTCATTCCTGAAGCCTTTGACATCAATAAGTTAAAAGATTGGATATCAGAACAAAACGTCACTTCAAACGAATTCACGGTTTATTTGGATCCCGACAGACGTAGTTCGAATAAAAAAACCTTCAGTATCGCAGAAGGAACCCCGAATCTGATCGAACTGCAAGGTGAGTTGCTGAACCTATCCTCTTGCGTAGTTGCAAAGCACAGCCCCATGCTCGATCTGAAAGCTTGCATGCAAGAACTTCAGAACCTTCATGAGCTTGTTATTGTGCAGTACCAAGGCGAATGCAAAGAGGTACTCACCGTTCAACGAAACGAAAAGTCTACTGAGGTGGCAATTACATTGATTGAAGCAGAGAGTTTAACTTCGATATCTGCAAGACATATACCTTCAATCATTCAGCCTGTACAAACAATCAAAAAGTACATAATCCAACCTTCCTCTGGCTTGAACAAAAGCAGTTTACATGCCCTTCTCGCCCAACAATTAGACTGGGAAAGACTTATTTTTGGAACTCTGTATACGAGCAACATAGCTCCAAACCCGAGTCCATTCTACAAGGTGTTCGAAATAAAATCGAGCTTTTCATCGTTTAAAAAAATACAGTTGGAAGGCGCGTATGCCATAGAATCAATAGGATCAAAGATTACCGCCAAAGAACTTCGTAAGCGCCTAAAATTAAGGGAAGGGAGAGAACAAAAGCTCTTCTATTTACAGAACGGAAGAACAAAACAAATTCTCGCGGGTATACTTATTGAGTAGGCACACTTTTTGGTTAATTTAGATATATGCGGAAATCCCTTTGGAGCTTTTTAATTGCAACGCTTTTTTGTACCAATACTTTTGGACAAGAGGCACTATTCATTCCTAATGAAGGCCAGTGGAATAGAGAATTTACGCATAAAATGCCGCTGAAATACGGGGCTCTTTTTTTTAAAGAAAATAGTATACAGGTAGTACTTAAAGATGCTGCACAAATTGAAGATCTTCACGGACATGATATGCACCAAGCAGGTTTATCACACCATGAGAGTACTATTAACTTCCATGTAGTTGAAATGGAATTTATCGGCGCATCAAAAAATCTGCCGAACGGTTTTCAGCCTACTGAGTTTAAGCACAATTATTTTTTAGGCGATAACCCCGATAAATGGCGCTCTGGTATACAACCTTATAGAAGTCTGAAGTATTCAAACTTATACCTAGATGCTGAACTAAAATTTCACACGTATAAAGGACAATTAAAATACGATTGGCACCTAAGCAATCCCGAGGTAATAGATAATATCAAATGGACCTATCGCGGTGCCTCCTCGATACAAATCGACGGAGAAGGTAATTTGGTGATCAACACCTCTGTTGGTCATTTCTATGAATCTAGTCCTGTTTCATGGGGTTGGAAAAATGGCGAACGTGTAGATTTCGGTAGTTGGTACAAATTAACCAATGGACAGATTTCCTTTGGTGTTGAGTCCCTTGCCTATACCCTTGATAGCATCGTTATCGACCCACAGTTAATTTTCACTTCTTTTAGTGGTTCACTAACTGATAATTGGGGATTTACAGCAACTTATGACGATCAAGGAAGATTATACGGTGGAGGAGTGGCTTTCGCAACAGGTTACGTGAGTACGATCGGAGCTTATCAAACCGGATTTAATAGCACCAGTGGTCCAATACAACCTTTTGCACCCGACATAACGGTTAGTGTCTTTAATCCGAATGGTAATACGTTATTGTATGCAACCTACCTTGGTGGAACAAAAAGCGACCATCCCCACTCTATGGTTGTAAATTCAAATGGTGAGCTCATTATAATGGGTACTACTGGGTCTATAAACTTCCCCACACTGAATGCGATCCAAACTTCCAACGCCGGAGGATCAACTGTGAATGTCAATAATTACGATTTTGAAGATTCAGATATTTTTATCACTCGATTTAATGCGTCGGGTTCTGCTCTTTTAAGTTCAACATACCTCGGTGGATCGGGTAATGACGGTATAAATATGGGCATCATCAGGAATTATGGAGATGCCTCCAGAGGCGAAGTTGTTGTGGATGAAAACGACAACATATACATCACAGCCTCCACAACAAGCACAAATTTCCCTTCTACAAACTGCTCAAGTTGTTCTAAAGCGGGTGGACAAGATGCCGTGGTCTGTAAACTTAATTCTTCTGGGACTGCTCTTTTGTGGAGTAATTATTACGGGAGTACAAGTGACGACGCTGGGTACAGTATCAAAGTAAAGGATAACAATGTTTATGTATGTGGCGGAACGAAAGGCGGTAACTTACCATTGACCACTGGAGCTTACAAATCGACTAAACAAGGTACTTCAGAAGACGGATTCATTGCAAGGTTTAATGGAAGCACTGGAGCATTAATTAAGAGTACGTATGTAGGTACGTCGAATTACGATCAGACATTTATTATGGATATAGACAAATTCGGAAATGTTTTTGTCTTTGGCCAAACTTTTGGAAACTACCCAATTACTGCTGGTGCGTGGGGAACACCTCAATACAGAAAACAGTTTCTTCACAAAGTGAGTGCAGACTTGACAACTAGTCTCGCTTCTACTGCATTCGGATCTCCTCAGGGGACTGTAAATCTAGTGCCTACTGCATTCAATGTTGATGACTGCTTGAATATTCTCCTTTCTGGGTGGGGTGGGTCGACAAATTCTGGTTACGCCCCAACATCCGTGGATCAATTGCCCATCAGCGATAGCGCCCTACAATCAACGTCCAATGGATCAGATTTCTACTTTATGGTACTTGGTAAAAACTTCACCAGTTTCGAATATGGTTCATATTTCGGAGGGCCATCCAGTGCTGAACATGTAGATGGCGGAACCTCGCGGTTTGACGATAGAGGTCGGATTTACCAGGCAGTCTGCGCCGGGTGCGGAGGTAACAATGACCTTCCTACCACTCCAGGTGCTTTCTCACAAACCAACAACAGCAGTAATTGTAACCTTGGCGTAATTAAATTGGACTTTGAGACTGGAACTGTTGCCAATTGGTCAACATTCACGGGATATAGTTCTGTCGCGGGGACCACTTTACCAGATACTTCTTGCTACGCTTTAACCCTTCAATTCGATGGTAGCACGAGTGAAAATACAAATGCATATTTTTGGGACTTTGGTCAAGGATCCACATCTGATCTAGCCACACCACTCGTTACATTTGACACATTGGGAACCTATAACGTGATGTTCGTAGCCTTCGATACCGTTTGTGATCGCGGCGATACCATTTATTTTGAAATCGAACATGATACGGCAAATTTCCCGACTTCAAATTGGACACCTGTTTATGTTAGTTGTGATTTGTTCAAAGAGGTGGAATTCATAGAAACCCTTGGTGACGCAGATTTTTATGAATTCGATTTTGGAGATGGAAACTCACTTGTGACTACAGATCAAAATGTCTTACATAGTTACCCATCAACGGGCACATTTATCACCACTGTCACAGCGCGTGACTCTTTCTGTGATGAAACGACGCAAAGTGTCTACCTAATTGAATTTGATAACGATGCAAACGTGCCCACAGTAGATGTTTTTGCGGACAGTTGTCGATATGGAGGTGTAGATGTGGTCTATACAAATGTTGATAGTACCATGATTTTTGAATGGGACTTTAGCGGTACTCCAGACTCTGGTATGATTCCAACATTTAGGTACCCAGAATCAGGATTAGAAAGTGTAACACTAACTATATCGGATACTACATGTAATCGGGACTATAATTTTGATTTTCTCACGGATATTGTTCGAATAGAAGGTAGGTTATTCATTCCATCTGCTTTCACTCCAAATGGAGATAATAAAAATGAAACCTTTAAGATTTTCGGCAACAGCTGTCTAGAAGATCCCGTATTCATAATTTATGATAGCTGGGGGAATGAAGTGTTTAAAAGTGATGATCCTTTCAAAGAATTCTGGGATGGTACATTTAATGGTAAACCTGTACCTCAGGACGTTTATTCGTACCGATTCACTGGTGGTGAAGAAGTCCGTATGGGCACCTTCACTGTGACTCGCTAATTAAGCTTCTTCTTTTACCGCGTAGATTTCACGAACAGCATTGAGGAATCCCTCTGCACATTCTTTTGTGTTGAACTTGCTAAAAGAAACTCTAACAGGCTGATATTCAGACGTCCAGTCTCCCAAAGCACTTATCACGTGTGAGCCCTGATTTGAGCCCGAAGTACATGCGGAACCCCCACTAACATTAATACCCTTAATATCCAAAGAGAACGTCAACATGTCATTATTAGATTTTGGAAAGGCTATGGACAATACGGTATATAAGCTTTTGTCCAATTCCGAACTACGTCCAAAGAATCGAACGCCTGGAACAATAGCCTGAACCTCATCGATGATATGTTGCTTTAGAGCCTCTACCTTCTTTTGATCCTCAGCCATCTCAGCAGTGGCAATCTCAAAGGCTTTACCCAAAGCACAAATCCCAATGGTATTCTCTGTTCCAGCACGCATATTACGCTCTTGTGCACCTCCTTGAATCAATGGTTTAATCTTTAGACCTGAGCGTACATACGCAAAACCAATGCCCTTAGGACCGTGGATTTTATGCGCCGAGCATGTCAAAAAATCATAAGGAGTCTCACTCACATTAATGGGAAGGTGCCCCATGGCCTGAACGGTATCTGAATGGAACAGCGCATCGTATTGTTGACACAAGGCCCCTATTTCATTCACGGGATTCAAGTTGCCAATCTCATTGTTTGCAAACATGAGCGAGACCAACGTCTTTGGCCCCTGCTTGAGCAACGCTTCGAGTTCATTCAAATCGATATCTCCATGTTCATTTACGGAGAGGTATGCAGCTTCTACTTCACCGCGCTCAACCATAAACTCTACGGGATGACCCACTGCGTGGTGTTCAATAGTCGTAGTGATGATACGTTTCACGCCAAGATCACGAACACTGCAAAATAGGGCCATGTTATCGGCTTCTGTGCCTCCTGAGGTAAAGAAAATTTCGCTGGGTTGTGCTCCAATTGTCTGCGCAATACGCTTGCGAACGACTTCTACTTCCACCTTAGCACCTCGGCCACTGATGTGGGTCGAAGATGGGTTACCGAAGTTCTCCATCATGCGAATCATCTCCTCCTTGACACGAGGTTCTAGCGGAGTTGTGGCAGCGTTGTCTAAGAATATTACACCCATGGTGGTTCTGTAGTAAGTGTTCCCCTCAAAGATAGAACGAAACGCGATATTTCAAGTTATCTGGCTAAAGCTTCAAGTTCTTGGATGAATCGCTCCCCCAATTCCAGGGCTTCGGCCGTACTTGGTGCCTCTGTGTAGATTCGAATGATAGGTTCCGTATTTGACTTTCTCATGTGCACCCAACGGTCTGACCAAGTGATTTTTACACCATCGATAGTACTTAATTCTTCGTGCTGGTATTGACCCGCAATAGTGGCAAGAAGGGCATCGACATCAAGTCCGGGAGTGAGCTCAATTTTTTGCTTACCCATAAAATATTGTGGGTATGATGCTTTCAATTCACTTAACGTCTTTCCTGTTTTCGCCAAATGAGTAAGGGCGAGTGCAATACCCACTAATGCATCACGACCGTAATGCAATTCGGGTAAAATAATTCCTCCATTGCCTTCTCCACCTAACACGCTATTGGTAGCCTTCATCTCATTTACCACATTGACTTCGCCTACGGCAGAGGCCGAATAGTTTGAGCCCTTAGATTCGGCCAAATCTCTCAAGGCTTTGGAAGAACTCATATTGCTTACCACATGGCTTTTTGTGTGCTCTAGTAAGTAGTCTGCAACGAGGACAAGCGTGTACTCCTCGCCGAACATCTTACCTTTTTCATCTACAAAAGCCAAGCGATCTACATCAGGATCAACTACGATTCCCATGTTGTATTTGCCCGAGGCGCACTCAGATAGTATTTCGGTCAAGTGTTTCTCAAGGGGTTCTGGATTGTGAGGGAATTGACCCGTTGGTTCAGGATATAAGTTCGTGTAGGTCACGCCCATCTTATCTAAGAGCATTGGAATGGCTACTGAACCTGAACTGTGTACGGCATCTATCGCCACGTTGAATTTCTTATCGGCAACCAGTGTTGCATCAACGGAGCTCAGCGCTAGTATCTGATCAATATGCCATTGGAGTCCGTCTGTATCTTCAGTAACCGTGCCTAAATCGTCCACCTCAGCGAAAGTGATTTCGTCACTTTCTGCGAGCGCAAGGATTTCTGCACCGTCCGCACCGCTGACAAATTCGCCTTTTTCATTCAACAACTTGAGTGCATTCCATTGTTTGGGGTTGTGGGAGGCTGTTAAAATGATGCCGCCCTGTGCGTTGTACCTCGGCACAAGCATTTCAACCGTGGGCGTTGTGCTCAAACCGGTGTTGATCACATTTATACCCAATCCTTGCAATGTAGAAACCACTAAATTTTCAATCATTTGACCAGAAGGGCGTGCATCGCGACCAATGACTACGGTGCAATCCCCATGTATCTTTTTGAGCCATGCACCATAGCCTGCAGCAAATTTCACTGTATCCATAGGAGTCAAATTATCACCTGCTCCACCGCCGATGGTTCCTCGAATTCCTGATATACTCTTGATTAAAGTCAT
>CBFHHP010000003.1:14745-16261 GCA_965655745.1 uncultured Schleiferiaceae bacterium | reverse complement strand
TTGCTCTGGTACCAGAAAGCCGCATTTGCCCTTCGCTTGAATCAAGAAGAAAAAGCCCTTGAGTATTTTGACTGGGCGACTACAGCGGATGACGGATTTCATGCAGCACATTTTGAAATTGGCCGTATACACGAGAGGAATGACCGATTGATTGATGCGATGAATGCTTATCGTTTAAGCATTAGTGAAGAAGTCCCCTCGGGCTACATTCATTTCAGAATAGGAATGATTGAGCAAGAACTCGGGAGTCTAAATGCTGCCCTGCGCGCCTTTGATCGCGCCGTAGAAGTAGAGCCAGAGCTCGAAGATGTGTATTTGGAACGGGCCAATGTTTTGTGCGAGTTAGACCGCCACGAAGAGGCTATTTCGGATTACAAAAAGGTTTGGCTGTTCGGTAATTATGGTGCAGAAGATGTGATCGATTATGTCGAGGCATTGGTAGAACTCGACCTGTTGGATGAGGCCATTAAAATCTTATACCAAGGTGTCGGTCAATTTGAGGATAATGTTCAGTTGCGTCTGATCCTGGCAGGCTACTTATTTGCCACTGCCTCCTATGAGGAAGCGAGAGTAATTATGAATGAATGTCTCGAACTTGAGCCTACCTCAGTAGAATTGTTCCATCAATACTTCCCAGCTTTTGGGAAAATACCTGAGATTACCGGTATTTTAGCCGAAATTCAATCGGCGAACGATGCTTAAACATATTCAGCTCTTTCTGAAAGGTATGGCCATGGGCGCAGCGGATGTTGTCCCTGGTGTCAGCGGAGGAACTATTGCGTTTATTACGGGGATTTACGAGCGACTCATTGGCGCAATATCGTCCATCAACAAGGAGACGCTATTGATGCTTTTTAGGGGCCAATTCCGTCCACTCTGGACCGCCATTGACGGCACTTTTTTAGCCGTTCTGTTTGCAGGGATTTTCACAAGCATTCTCACGCTAGCTTCGGCCCTCACCTTCACTCTTGAGCATTACCCCATTTTGACTTGGAGCTTTTTCTTCGGATTGGTTGCAGCCTCGGTTTGGATGATGGGCCGAACGGTAAAACAATGGAATGCACAGGCGGTAGTTGCTTTTGTACTTGGAACTATTGTCGCTTACGCCATCACTGAAATGAATGCAACCGCGGGTTCTGAAGCACCCTGGTACCTCATTTTGAGTGGTGCCTTAGCCATTTGTGCAATGATACTCCCTGGCATCAGCGGCAGTTTTATCCTATTGCTCTTAGGAGCGTACTCTACCGTACTGGCCGCAGTAGCGAACAGAGAATTACTTACCATATCTTATGTGGGTATTGGTGCGGTATTGGGCTTGCTGTTGTTTTCGAAAGGATTGAAATACATCTTCGAGCGCTTTTACAATCCAACAATAGCACTACTCAGTGGCTTCCTCTTAGGATCATTGAATAAACTTTGGCCTTGGAAAGAAACCCTAGAGACGTTCATCAAGCATGCCGGTAGTGAAAAAGAGGAAGTAGTTGCGTTGAGCGTACGAAACTTAGCGCCGGAAGGC
>CBFHHP010000003.1:4264-14646 GCA_965655745.1 uncultured Schleiferiaceae bacterium | reverse complement strand
GAGACGTTCATCAAGCATGCCGGTAGTGAAAAAGAGGAAGTAGTTGCGTTGAGCGTACGAAACTTAGCGCCGGAAGGCGATTGGCCCACTGCGGTAGTTTTTGCACTTTTGGGTGCTGTTCTTGTTCTAGGGCTGGAATACGCCGGAAAAAAGATGAAATGATCAAACTTGGACTCATAGGAACTCCCATTGCTCATAGCCTCAGCCCTGAGATTCACGAAGGGTTCATGACAGCAGCCGGAATATCAGGGAGCTATGATTTGTTCGAGATCTCTACCTTACCCAAAGAAGGTCTCAAAGCCTTTATGCAGGACCGTGGTTTGGTTGGACTAAACGTTACCATTCCTTTCAAAGGAGAAGTTTTTAAAGCTCTTGATAGCGTCGATGATATTGCAAAAACGCTCGGTGTAGTCAATACCGTTGTACTAGAAAATAACAGACTCCTCGGGTACAATACAGATGTCTACGGTATTCAAAAAAGTTTAATGTCCTTAGGATGCCCTCCAAGTAAAGCACTTGTGTTTGGATCCGGCGGGGCGGCAAAAGCAGTGTCTAAGGTTTTGAAAGACAACGGTTTTGAGGTGCTGATTCTTAGTCGAGGAAACACAGGCGCCTCGTATGATGATTTGAGTGAAGAAGTAGCGGCCGAATGCAAACTATGGGTGAATTGTACCCCTGTGGGCACTGCCGGAATTGACCCCCATCTTTTACCTTTACCTTATGCAGTATTAAGCGAGGAATTCGCCATATTTGACCTAGTATATAAACCCAACCCTACTCCCCTAATGAAAGAAGGTCTCCAAAGAGGCGCAAGAGTTTTAGGAGGAGAGAAAATGTTAATTGAGCAAGCGAAAAAATCATGGCAATTATTCCATGACGCTTACTACAAAAATTTGTAGATGATGAACCAAGAAGAATTGGACCCAAAGGAAGTGCAGCAAGAAACCCCAGAGCAAGTAGAAGCTCCCGCAACAGAGGCACAGGAGGAAGTACAGGAAGTGAATACAGCTGAAGAATCTGAAGGGGCTGAAGAGGCTACCGAAGATCAAGTGCGTACTGTCATAGCTGAGGACGATCATGAGGAACCAAAAGAGCAGAAGCTCCAGATTCCCGATTTCGATGCCTTGGATTTGGAACAATCTTTAGAATCCATCAAACAACACGTTGGAAATTATCCTCCACACCGAATTAAAGGGATTGTTGAAAGCGGTCGTTCGCGCATGTTGCGAGAGCTCAATGCACAACAAGCTGAGGCGAAAGAAAAATACCTCGCTGAGGGAGGAAACATCATTGACTTTAGATACGATCAACCGATGCGTAAGCAACTCGGCGCTGTCTATGGCGGCTACCGTGATGCTTTGAGAAAGCACTACACTGAACTTGAAGCACAGCTTGCAACCAATCTGAGCACAAAGCTTGCCATCATTGAACATATCAAAGAACTACCTACATCAGAGGGCAGCGCTAAAGAGAAGTATGATACCTTCAAAGCCCTGCGCGAGCAGTGGAACAGTACAGGTCTCGTGCCGAAAGCGGATGCAAGGAATGTATGGGCGAACTACAATCACCACGTTGATAATTTCTTCAACTTCCTGCGCTTAGCTTACGACCTAATTGACAAGGAATACAAGAACAACTTGGAAGAAAAGGTGGCCATGATCACCGAACTTGAGGAAATGGTAGAGGGCGGTGCGTCCTCTGAGTTATTCAGAGCATTGCAAAAAGCACACAGTCGCTGGAAAAAAATTGGTCCTGTACCAAGAGAACAAAAAGACCTCATTTGGGAGAGATTCAAAGCCATTACAGCCAAAATCCATGAGCATCGCGAGCAGTTTAACGAAAACCTCCAGGCTCGTAATGAGGCTAAAATAGCTGCAAAACGTGCGGTGGTAGAAGGTATCAAAGGACTGACCACTGAGTTACCGACCAAACATAGTGGTTGGCAAAAGGCCAGCAAAGCACTCAACGAATACCGCGAAGAATTCAAGAAGATTGGCTTCGTGAAGAGCGAGGAGAACGATGCAGTTTGGGAAGATTACAAGGTGGCCCAAAGAGAGTTTAATCGTTTGAAAAACGCTTTTTACAAAGAGGAGAAGAAGTCGCACCGCGAAAGCATTGAGAAGAAGCGTGCGTTGATAGAATTGGCCCACAGCTTAAAAGAGAGCGAAGACTTCGGAGCTGCCTCAAGTGCATTGAAAAAGGCCCAGGCAGATTGGAAAAAAACTGGATATGTTCCGAAGAAAGAAGGCGACAAACTGTGGGAAGAATTCCGCGGCGCATGTAACCACTTCTTCGACCGAATGAACGGCGTACGCAAGGCCCGTGAGAAACAGGCAAGTGCAGCAAACAAGGCGAAAGAAGCTAAGTTGGCTGAACTTAAAGACGTAAAAGTCGCGAGCGTAGAAGACGCTGTTGCACTAAGCGAAGCATGGGGTGCTATGGGTAGTCCAAATAGAAAACTTGATGCGCAATTCAACACGCTATTGGAAGATAAACTCAGTGGCCTGGGTTTAGATAAAGCTGAACTTGAGCGTACCCTGTTTGAAGCTAAAGTAAGAGCCCTTGTGGAAGCTGATAATCAGCAAGGATTGCTGGCACAGCGTTCTTGGATCCGAGAGGAAACAGATAAAGCCAAAAAGGAACTCCACCAGCTCGAGAATAATATTGCATTCTTTGGAAACGCAAAAGGCAACCCACTATTGGAAGCTGCACAGAAGAGCATTGAAGTTCAGAAGGCACGTGTGGAAGAATTGGTAGCCCTTCGTAAGCTTTTCAATTCTCTATTGAAATAAAGCAATATGGACTTTAAGCTGCAGGCACCATTCAAGCCAATGGGTGACCAACCCACGGCAATCAATGATTTGGTGGAAGGCTTAAACAGTGGCGAGCGTAACCAGGTATTGTTGGGTGTGACGGGTTCAGGAAAAACCTTTACTGTGGCGAACGTTATCGAACGTACACAACGTCCTAGTCTTATCCTCTGTCACAATAAAACCTTGGCCGCACAGCTCTACGGTGAAATGAAGGAATTCTTCCCTGAAAATGCTGTGGAATACTTCGTTAGTTACTACGATTATTATCAGCCGGAGGCCTATGTACCTTCTTCCGGACTGTACATTGAAAAAGACCTGAGCATCAATGATGAGATAGAAAAGCTCCGCCTGAGTACCACCTCTTCCCTATTGTCAGGACGCCGCGATGTAATTGTAGTTGCATCCGTCTCTTGTTTGTACGGGATGGGAAATCCTGAAGCGTTTAACGCGAGCGTTGTGAATTTGAAAGTTGGAGAAATGATCAGTCGACAGGCACTCCTGCACAAATTTGTTAATGCGCTGTACGCGAGAACTACAGCGGAATTCAAGCGAGGCTCCTTTCGTGTTAAAGGCGATACGGTAGATATTTTCCCGGCCTATGCAGAAACATACTTTCGCATCAGCTTTTGGGGAGACGAAGTGGAATCGATAGAGCACATGGATCCCATTAGTGGATCAAGAATAGAGCACATGAACGAAATGCGTCTGTTCCCAGCAAACTTATTCGTTACCGAAAAGGATCAGCTACAAAATGCCATTCATCACATCCAAGACGATTTGATGTCTCAGGTCGACCACTTCAGAAATGTGGCGCGACCTCTCGAGGCAAAGCGACTCGAGGAGCGAACCAATTTTGATTTGGAAATGATTCGTGAGCTGGGCTATTGTTCAGGTATTGAAAATTACAGCCGCTATCTCGATGGGCGCGCACCAGGTGTACGCCCCTTCTGTCTACTTGATTATTTCCCCGAAGACTTCCTGCTCGTAATTGACGAAAGTCATGTGACCATCCCGCAAGTTCGAGCCATGTACGGCGGTGACCGCTCTAGAAAAGAGAACCTTGTGGAGTACGGATTTAGACTACCTGCGGCCTTGGACAACAGGCCGTTAAAATTTGAGGAATTTGAACGCATTCGCAGTCAAGCACTTTTCGTGAGTGCTACTCCTGCAGAATATGAACTTGAACTCAGCCAAGGGGTCTTTGCAGAACAAGTCATACGTCCGACAGGCCTTCTAGACCCCATAGTGAGCGTGCGCCCTAGCAAGAATCAAGTGGATGACCTAATGGAAGAAATCCATAAGCGTGTAGAGCTTGACGAGCGCGTACTGGTTACGACTTTGACCAAGCGGATGGCGGAAGAATTAACCAAGTATTTTACCCGGTATGACATAAGATGTCGTTACATACACAGCGATGTAGATACGCTTGAACGTGTAGAAATTATGCGCGATTTACGCCTTGGTGTCTTTGATGTTCTCATTGGTGTAAACTTGCTTCGTGAGGGCTTGGACTTTCCTGAAGTGAGTCTAGTGGCTATTATGGATGCTGATAAAGAGGGTTTCTTGCGCAGTGAACGCAGTTTAGTCCAAACCATAGGACGTGCAGCACGTAACATTAATGGTCTTGCTATTCTTTACGCAGATAAAATTACAGATAGCATGCAGCGTACCATCGATGAGACAGACCGCCGCAGAAAAAAACAAGACGAATTCAATAAAGCGAACGGTATTGTTCCTCAGGCGTTGAAGCGAAGCAGAGAAGAAATTCTTAGTAAGTCTAGTGCTGTGGGTAGAAACGTGGAATATGAAGTAAGCAAGGTAAACCTCAAAGCCGCCGAGCAAGCCATGAATTATACCACTCCAGAAGATCTTGAGAGCAGCATACGAAAGGTGCGCAAAGACATGGAGGAAGCTTCGAAAACGCTCGACTTTATTGAAGCTGCAAGATTGCGCGATCTATTAATCGAACTTGAAGGCAAAAGGGAGAAACGCTAGAGGTAGTGTGCCACTCCAACGGCAAAGGTCCAAACACTGTGGCCGTCAATGCGCTGGTCTAAATACAATGTTGGTGTCCATTCCCAACGATCATTCAAAGGCACTTCTGCTTCTAGCCCAACTCGCACTAACGTTTTAATGACCCCGTTTTCAGTAGTCACACCCGGTCCAAGACCCACGATAAGATTGTGATTCAAACGATAGAAAATATCTAGCGTGGAAATCATAGGTGTCTCAATCTCTAGCTCCTTGCCGTTATCGGTTATGATAATATAATTCTCAAGTTCAATATCGCTGTGCCAGCCTATGGACCAGGTATCGCTCAAGTGGTAATCTAGATCCACTCCCCAAGTAGGTACGAAATACAACCCGGTACCATTGACTTCGGGAACCATGGCATGACCTATGAGCACCGCTGCACGTAAGGGATGTCTTTGATGGTGCGGATCGGCAATGATTTTAGTTTTATGCTCTTGAGCTTGAGCATATACGGTTGTTAGAAAAACAAGCAGCTTTAGGAGTTTCATCACATAGAATAAATTGGTCAAATGTGATGTATCTTTCCCAAACGGGATATAACTAAAGTCACACCGATGTTTTATGTCATTTTAGGAATGGGCCTACTCTTCTTCGGGTTAGGGTTCATGATTACTGAAAATAATGCCAGCTCTTTGCTCAGTGGATACAACACCATGAGCAAGGAAGAGCAGGAACAGTTTCCTTTAACCGAATATCTAGAGCGATTTAAAAGCTTTCATATCCGATTCGGTGTCCTATTCACTGTCCTTGGCATTGTATTTTATGTAACCAATGCAGAGCTTTTGGGATGGCACATGGGTATTACTCCTATCCTTGCCTACATCTATTTTTTCTATCAGACCAGGGATATGAGTATGAAGGTGGAGTCCCAGAAAAATTCATTTAAAGTCGGCATCTCAGTGCTCATTGGCACACTCGTTTTCGTTATCGGAATGTTCTATTGGTCGGACCGTCCCTCAGATGTTGTGTTGGACGGTGATATTTTGAGAATTTCCGGACCATACGGGATAGACTTGCCGCTCGACAAAATTGACTCTTTGGGCATCTCAGAATCCCTCCCTGAGATTTCGACAAGAAGACACGGGATTTCTACAGGTTCAGTTGCTAAGGGCAAGTACCGCGGACCTGAAGGTGATTTCTTGCTATTGATTGACAAACCCTACGAAAAGGTGCTGTGGATTAGCAGAAAGAGCGAGGATCCTGTATTGATTTCACTCAATGAATTGGACGAAGAAAAACTACTTCAAGCGCTGAAGGAATCTTTAGAGCTTGATGCCCCGTGAGTTCCCTCGCAGATTCACTTCGATATAGTTCCTCAAGAATCCCATCCCGTAACCTGCATTCATAGTTATGGTCGTACGAATGGCTAAAGCAGCAACCTTAATATTTTCAGTTCTTGAAGCCTCTACAAAGACCGCAGATAAGTAGCCTACAAAAGCTAAGAAAGGCACTGCCATTAGTGAGTTTTCCTGGATTAGACTTACTACGAACAGTAGAAAACTGGCATAGCGATAGAGCGTGAAGGCCGTTGGAAATAAGTGGGTGATTTTCAAATTCCCAGGATGCGCTTTTGCCAATAATGGTCGTGCAGCACCAAACCGAAAAACTTGACGGCGGAATTGCTTTAATGTCGCACGACGCTTGTGATACACATGCGCTTGTGGAATGAAACGGCTAATGGCGCCTGCCTTCTGCAAACGAAGACTTAGTTCAACATCCTCACCACAAACAAACTCCTCATCGTAACCGCCAACTTCCTTAAAAAGTACTGCCGATATGCCCATGTTAAATCCTCTAGGCTGGTAAGAAGTTACCGATGCAGTACCCCCGCGTATTCCTCCGGTGGTGAGAAATGAGGTCATTGAAAAATTTATGGCCTTTTGAAGGTCTGTAAAATCGGCCGAAGCCGCGTCTGGCCCGCCAAAAAGCGTGGTATCGGGGTACTCGGTCAAGAAGTCGTCAATACCTTTGAGATAGCCGCTTGGAATGATACAATCCGAATCCAGGAAGATGAAATATTCAGCCTCAGCGAGCTCAGCAGCGCGATTACGCGCATCACTTACAGGTAGAAATTCTTCGTAATAGATTTGAAGCGGCAGCGTATCGAAATACTCCCCGAGAACTGGGCGCAGTTCATCCCCGGGAGTACCGTCGCCAAGGATGACTTGGTATTGATCTTTGGGGTATTCGAGCTGCTCTAGACTTGCTAGAAATTCAGTAACCTCATCCGGACGTTTGAACGTTGGCGAGATTAAAGCGTACTTCACTTTTGCCATTAGAGGCCAATTTTTTTATCGACGGTATAATCGTGCTTTTTCGTGCTTTCACGCAGCAATAGTTCTGCGATGAAACCCACGCCAAACAATTGAACACCAATGACATTTAAGGCTAATAAGATGAAGAACAATGGATTCTCGGTAATCAGGCGTGCCTCTACTCCTGCCCCCAAGGCCCAGAGTTTATAAATTCCTAGGTAAGCCAACAGAAGCGCTGATAGCGCGAACATGAGCGTACCGGCAGCACCAAAGAAGTGCATAGGACGTCTTCCGAATTTTCCGATAACTCCCAGTGTTGCCAAGTCTAAAAACCCATTAATAAACCGATCTAGACCGAACTTTGTAGTACCGTACTTTCTCGCTTGATGCTGTACCACTTTCTCGCCAATCTTGTCGAAACCCTTGTTCTTGGCTAAGAATGGAATGTATCGGTGCATCTCTCCGTATACATCAATGTTGTGCACCACCTCAAGCTTGTAGGCTTTTAGTCCACAATTGAAATCGTTCAATTTAATCTTGGAAATTCTTCTTGTGGCAGCATTGAAAAGTTTCGTTGGAATGGTCTTGCTAAGCGGATCGTAGCGCTTTTGCTTCCAACCACTCACTAGGTCGTATCCGTCCTCCAAAATCATGCGGCGCAGTTCCGGAATTTCTTCAGGGCTGTCCTGTAGATCCGCATCCATGGTGATGACCACATCTCCCGAAGCGGCCTTGAAGCCTTGATTCAGTCCGGCACTCTTACCTTGGTTCTTACGGAAGGAAATGGCTTTGACGTTTTCGTTATCACCACGTAATTCCTCTATAACAGCCCAACTATTATCCGTTGATCCGTCGTTGACAAAAATGATTTCATAGGAATATCCTTCCCGTTCCATCACCTTGGCGATCCAATCGGTCAATTCAGGAAGACTTTCATCTTCATTGAATAAAGGAATTACAATACTTAAGTCCAATTTACTCATGCTCCTTCGCTCCCAGTATTACAGTGCTGGATTGTTCTTTTTCATTGCTGCACCCACGATTAATGCTATGATGGCATTAAACATTACTGAAAATGCAGCACTCTTTAATTGACCTACGATACCAAATGCATTGCTGCCTTCGATACGACTAATGATCTGCTCTATTTGCTCGTCGCTCATCCCTGAGGATTCAAATCTCTCATAGGTCGTTTCTACGATCAAGTCCATAGTTTGCACAGCAAACTCAGGATCAATGATAGAAAACAACAACACAGTAAATGCAGTACCGATCAGCGTAGCCACTATCCCTGTAAGGATATAGGTAGAAAACGCTTCTTTAAAAGTTGCATAGCCCTCATTGCTTTGCTTGAATTTTCCCACTGCAAAAATACCGAAGCCGATTGCCAAGAAGAACAATACAATCCCTGGCCAAGTAGCAGTAAACACCGAAGCATCAACTAAATAAGCATAAAGTATGTAGGAGATATTTAGCAAGGCCAAATAGGTTCCGTACTTAATTGCGATTTGTTTCATTGCATCATTCATAAGGCGTTTAATTTGAGTGTTCCACGCAAAGATAACCGAACAGGCCAATAATTTTAGTCAATTCATTGCTTTCTCCATCTTCGGCGCATTAACTTTGCACCGGGCAAGTCTTACACAACCAGCTCCTGATGAATCCCCCAGGGCGGGAACGCAGCAAGGGTAATTGGTCGTAGCGGTGTGATGTAAGTAGCTTGCCCGTTTTTTATGCGCTTATTTTTGAAGTTTAGTGTACTTTTGAGCAACATTTAACCACACAATTTTTTCTCATGAAATTTTTCATTGACACAGCAAACCTTGCACAGATTAAAGAAGCCCAAGATCTTGGCGTTTTGGACGGCGTGACCACCAACCCATCATTAATGGCTAAAGAAGGAATTAGTGGTGACGAAAACGTACTCGCTCACTACCGTGCAATCTGCGACATTGTCGATGGTGATGTAAGTGCTGAAGTAATCTCTACAGATTTCGAAGGCATGGTTCGTGAAGGTGAAGCTCTTGCTGCCTTGGACGAAAAAATTGTCGTTAAGATTCCAATGGTGAAGGACGGTGTGAAGGCATTGAAGTACTTCTCAGATAAGGGTATTAAGACAAACTGTACGCTGATTTTCTCGGCGGGACAGGCCTTGTTGGCAGCTAAAGCAGGTGCTACTTATGTGAGTCCTTTCATCGGTCGTTTGGACGATATTTCTACAGACGGTCTGGGATTGATTGAGAGCATCCGCGTAATCTTTGACAATTACGGATTTGATACAGAAATCTTGGCTGCCTCAGTACGTCACCCAATGCACATCATCGAATGTGCGCAAATAGGTGCCGATGTCATGACAGGTCCACTAAGCGCAATCGAAGCTTTGTTGAAACACCCATTGACGGATATTGGTCTTGCGAAGTTCTTAGCTGACCACGCAAAAGCGAACAGTTAATTCAACAGAAATAAAAATAGTAAAGCCCTGCAATTGCGGGGCTTTTTTTATTTTCGACTAAAGCGATTTGGGTATGATCTACACACTTTATCCGGACAGTATCGACCAGCAAAAAATACAGGAATGCGTCACACGCCTAATAGCGGGTGAAATCGCTATTGTTCCAACCGATAGTGTTTATGCCGTTGTGGGTGACTTTATGAATGCCAATGCGTTAAAAAAGCTTGCTGACATCAAAAAAGAATCGGTAAAAGAGGCTGAATTCTCTTTCCTATTTACCAACCTAAGCCAAGTATCTCAATACACTCAAAGTGTTGGCGGGGCTACTTTTAAGTTCATGAAGCAATGCCTGCCCGGCCCATATACACTGGTACTAGAATCGAACATTACCCTAGCACGAAAACTTGGGCAGAAAAGAAAAACCATTGGGGTTAGATTGCCAAATAACGGCATTGTACAAGCACTAGCAGAAGCCTTGGGGCGCCCTTTAGCATCAGCCTCTCTTCATCACGACGATGAAGTCCTCCAATATCCTACCGATCCAGAAGAAATCATTGCCAACTATGCGGATAAAGTTGACTTTGTGATTGATGGCGGCTGGGGCGATAATACCCCTTCAACTGTGATTGATCTTACCAAAGTGTCCCCTACTCTGATCAGAGCGGGAAAAGGCGATGTTGAGATTCTTGAATAAGTCGTCGCACCTCACTGCGGTCCAGTTTACCGCTTTCTAAAAAAGGGAGTTTATCTGCACTGAGCATGAATTTCGGTTGTTGATTTCGAGGCACATCTTTCAAGAGCTTTTTTACTCTGCTTTCAGAAACTCCC
>CBFHHP010000003.1:0-4164 GCA_965655745.1 uncultured Schleiferiaceae bacterium | reverse complement strand
CACTGAGCATGAATTTCGGTTGTTGATTTCGAGGCACATCTTTCAAGAGCTTTTTTACTCTGCTTTCAGAAACTCCCCCTTCAACAACGATAACAACCGCTTCTCCGTACACTTCATCTGCTATCGAGGATAAACAAACACTACAGCCGTTGGAATGAAAATGCGATTCAAAAACAGCCGGGTGAATCTTGAGTCCACCAGAGTTAATCACATCGTCAAGCCGTCCGATAAACTCAAAGGAATGAGCATCAATAAGACGTACTAAATCATTGGTTTGCAATTCTTTAACTCCTAGGTGAGGTGCGTCAATCACCAATGCGTCTTCTCGAGTAGTAAATTGAACACCGTCTACTGCCGAATACACTTTTTCCGACAACGATCGAAGTGCTACATGGGAAGCTGTCTCGGTCATTCCGTAGCCCACGTAGAGATTAATTCCATTCACAGGCGCTATATTACCAACAGGCGCTCCTCCTAAAAGTATGGCTCCGCTAAAGTCGCGCAGCGCGTCATTTTGCATTGCAGCCTTAAACTGTGCCGGTGTACACGGAAGCAAATCTACATTTGGAATTTCTTCTACGGCGAGCTTGGGCGGTAACAAGTGTAAGGTCAACCCACCAATGAGCGCCCGAACAAGCATCATACTCCCTCCAATGAACTCGGCAGGCAAAATAAGCGCGGCACTATCCCCAGGTTGTAAGGAAAAATAGTCCAAGGTTCTTTGCGCGGAAGACTCCAAGACGGTTTTTTGGTGAACAATTCTTTTTGGCGTTCCAGTACTACCACTGGTATGAAACTCCATTTCATTTCGCGTCGATGTGAAATCAATAAGCTGATTTTGAACCGTTTGAAGCCAATCGGGAGCCGATTTTAGAGCCAGTATTTCCTGGAGAGAATACTTCCTCTGTTCAAATACAAATATGGTATGCTCGAATGAAGCCAATTAGGTACAGTTTTTGTTTATTGAGGTCGCGATGTCCAAAATTAGAACATTATTGCTATTGATTTTGATCACGGCTGCAACAACATTGTCTGCAAGCGTGCTCTCGCATGGTCAACACTGGGTTACAGTGATCAGTAAAAACAGTGGTCAGCCCGTCGAGGGAGTCAGTATTACAGTGAACTATAGCTACATGGCGACTACCGGACCCCTAGGACGTGTTCTTGTTAGTGACCTACACGAAGGAGATGTAGTTTCCTTCTTCCATACTTCTTATGCCCCACGTCATTATAACTTTAAACAGTTGCAGCGTGCGAATTTTGAAGTTGGGCTGTACGAAAGTGTGCTAAATATTCAGGAGGTCGTTATTAGGGCAAATCGAATGGAAGCTGATTTCAAGCACAACCCGCAAGAAGTAAGAACCATCAGCGCTAAACGTATGAGCAGTCAGTTCATTGGTAACAGCGCAGACGCCCTTAGCCTTGACCCTAACGTCTTTATCCAAAAAAGTCAAGCTGGTGGCGGGTCGCCAATGATTCGTGGTATGAGTACCTCTCGTGTACTGATACTTATCGACGGTATGCGATTAAACAATGCAATTTTCAGAGCCGGAAATGTGCACAATGTCATCAGTTTAGACCCATTGAGTATTTCCGATATGGAGGTAAGTCTTGGGCCCGGATCGGTTCTACACGGCTCCGATGCCCTTGGCGGAACCATGCATGTAAACACTTACGACGCACATTATGGGGATAGTAGCGAAGTACTTCAAAGCTTGGTGTACGACTTTAGCACCAACAATTCACAGCTCACACGTCGTCCTAATTTCAGAATCAACTACGGAGGGCTAAACTGGGCCGGGATGACCAACATCACCTACAGCCAGTATAGCGATGTGAGAATGGGGGCACGTATTTTCTCTTGGACACCAGCAAATTCAGTAGAGAATTACTTGGCGATGTGCGAACCTATTACGTTTGCCAATCTGGATACGCTTCGCAAACCAATGGATCCGCTAATCCAGCCAAAAACAGCCTACGACCAAAGAAACTTCACACAGAAATTGAAGTTTAGAGTGTCTGAAACCAGCGAGTTAAAATTCGGGCTTTACTTCAGCATGCTTTCCGATGTGAACCGCTACGACAGATTCATTGAAACTGAAAACGGTTCACCGCGCTACGCATGTTGGAATTATGGTCCACAGCTCTGGTCGATGGCAACCGTGGCCTACGAAGACCGCAAGAGCACCGCATTGTATGACCGCATAAAATGGGCTGCTGCCCTTCAAGGATACCAAGAAAGTAGAGATGTAAGACGCTACAGAAGCCCTGCAGGTCGTGTTCAAACCGAATTGGTCCGTATGGCCCAAGGCAATGTTGATGCGACCAAGAAGTTCTCGGAAAAACTCAGCATGAGCTACGGTGCCGATTGGAACCTGAACATCATTCAAAGTAGTGCTTACCATTATGCTGCATCGAACATCGATAGCACCTGGCAGGCTCAGTCTCGATATGCTGACGGTTCACGATGGTCTAGTTCTGCCGCATTTATTAGCGCCCTCTACAATATCAATCAAAACCTATCCATCTCTGGTGGAACCCGTCTCAACCACATTCATATGTTCACCCCGATCCGATTCAATGGATTCAACCATGATGCTACTTGGAACTTTCTTGCACCAAGCGGCTCTATCGGGGCCAGTTACTCAAAGAAATCATTCAAATACTTCCTCAACCTAAGTACCGGCTTCCGTGCCCCTAACGTCGACGATGCTTCTAAGGTGTTCAATTCACAGCCTGGCGCTGTAATTGTTCCCAACCTTGATTTGAGGGAGGAAAGGCTATACAGTGCAGAGATTGGGATGAAGCACCTTATCGGCAAGCATTTGGTGTTGGATGCAAGTTTCTACTACAGCTATCTAGACAACGCCATGATTCGTGCTCCGTTTACGTTCAATGGCCTCGACAGCATGATGTACGAAGGTGAATGGTCGCAAATCTTAGCCGTTCAAAACTTGGATTACGCAACAATCTGGGGCTATCAATTTGGTGTTCGTACAGAGCTCAGCAAAGCCATTTTCTGGACCGTTCACTGGTCACATCCATTTGGCATGGACAGTCAGGGATATGCACTTCGCCATGCAAGTCCGTTCAATGCCACATCGCAACTTGTATACCGCAAAAAGAAATGGACCGCGACACTTACAGGACGATACAACGGCGAGATGAGTCACGACGAATTGAGTTTTAGTGAGCGAAGTAAAACACACATCTACGCGATTAACGAGAATGGTCAAACGTACTCACCACGCTGGTACACATTGAGTCTAATGACCAATTACGAATTCAACAAGAACATTCTCCTTCGCATTGGTATTGAGAACATCATGGATGTTCAATACCGCCCGTATTCGTCGGGGATTGTTGCACCTGGACGTGGTGTATTTATTGGCCTTAGAGGATCGATTTAATCGCGCTCAAATCCCAGTCTTCATTCATTCTTCCTGAAACTTTCAGCGTACCCCTACTGACCTCATAAGGCCCGGGTATATTGTTGGTAAATAGACTGCCTGTACCCAATCCTTGTGGAATAGAATTTCTCTTAGTGAATGCCCATTGTGCGATGGCATTCAGACCTACATTACTTTCTAGGGCTGAAGTTGCCCACCATCCTATGCCTTTACTCTCAGCAAGCGCTATCCAACTATCTGCACCGCGCCAACCACCAATAAAACTTGGCTTCAGAACAATGTATTGTGGTCTGACGGTATCCAATAGTTGTGATTTTGCCTCGGGATCAATCACACCTATCAAACTTTCATCTAAAGCGATTGGAATATACATCCGCTCTGCTGCTAATGCGAGCTCCTTATCGCGCCCAGCTCGCAAGGGTTGCTCCATGGAATGCACCTTGAGTTCTGCTAGAAACTTACTGACCTCTATAGCCTGTTCAAGCTCAAAAGCACCGTTGGCGTCTACGCGAAGCTCCAATTCATCGTAGCTAAACTCCTTTCTGAGCGCAGTGAGTATGGATTTTTCTTGGTGCCAGTCTATAGCGCCTACTTTCATTTTCAGGGTGGAAAATCCTTCTGAGAGACGCTTGGAAACTTGGTCACGCATAAATGCTAGATCGCCCATCCAGATCAATCCATTGATGGGTTGTGAAGAATGTCCTGAAGTGAATAAGGTTGAGAAGTGCTCGAAGCCGTTATTTAGATGGCTAAA
>CBFHHP010000002.1:69670-74787 GCA_965655745.1 uncultured Schleiferiaceae bacterium | reverse complement strand
CTAGGATTTGAAGAAGTGCTGCCGAGTGTAAGCGACGTTTTTATTGACATCGTTCAAAACGGACCTAAACCTAAAGACTCATGAACAGCCCTATCCTACTGATTATTCAGCGTGAGTTTTTGACTCGCGTCCGCAAGAAGACCTTCCTATTGATGACCTTACTAGCACCGGTATTGTTGGCAGCCGTAATGATCGCGCCTGGACTTTTGGCATCCATGCCGGAGGAGGACAAGACAATTCTCGTATTGGACGAACCTTCCATCCTATTGCCTGAAAAAGGTACTGCGCAATTTGCACTGGACTATTTGAATCCGGGCGAATTCGATTTAGAATTGGCCAAGCAATTCCTAAGGGAAAGTGATAAAGATGCACTCTTGTATATCCCGGCAGGAAATGGCTGGGACCCTGATTTTATCAAGAGAAATATACTGCTCTACGGCAAGGAAGATATCGGTATAGACCTCCAACGCTTTATTGAACGTCAGCTGGAGGAAAAGATCAACAACCAAAAGCTCATTCAACAGGGCGTCGATCCTGAGGTAGTTACACAGACCAAAACGCAGGTGAGTGTGAAGAGCTTCACCTTGGGCGAAGAGGAAGGCAATGAAGAAACCAGCGCTACTCCACTAAAGATGGGACTGGGTTACATCGCCGGTATTTTGATTTACTTCTTCATCTTCTTCTATGCAGTTCAGGTGATGCGCGGAGTGATTGAAGAGAAAACCAGCCGCATTGTAGAAGTGATTATCTCAAGCGTGCGTCCTCGCCAACTGATGATGGGTAAAATCCTTGGTATCGGTCTAGTAGGTGTGGTCCAATTCCTAATCTGGGTCATCCTTTCGGGTACCATCTATACCGTAGTAAGCACCTTCATCTACCCAGAAATTTTCGCTCAGCAAGTCCCAATGGGGCCTGATGCACCAGATCTTAGTCAGGTCGATCCAGGAAATATCTTCGCCATGATTAACAGCATCAACTTCCCTGTTGTTTTGGGTGGTTTTGTGTTCTATTTCTTCGGTGGATACTTCCTCTACAGCGCACTTTTTGCAGCATTGGGCTCGGCCATCGATCAAGAAGCGGATAGCCAACAGTTCATGCTACCTGTAACTGCTCCAATGATCATCGCCATTACTACCGCAACGAATATTGTGCAAGATCCAAACGGACCTATAGCCTTTTGGATGAGTATGATTCCGCTGACCTCACCCATTTCTATGATGATACGCCTACCATTCGGAGTACCGATATGGCAAATGGCTTTAAGTGCGTCCTTATTGGTAGCAACATTTTTTGGCGTTGTAGCTCTTGCAGGAAAAATCTACAGAGTCGGTATATTGATGTACGGTAAAAAGGTGACTTGGAAAGAATTGTATAAATGGTTGAAGTACTAGAAAATATCCAGCAGTGGTTCGCTGAATTCTTGAGTTATAGAATTTGGGCGACCGATTTTTTCAAGGTTTCCGTGAAGAGCCTTTTGCAGGTACTCTTGCTACTTGCATCGGCCCGTTATGGATTTTGGCTACTCAACCGCATCATCATGCGCAGCAAAGCTGGCGAGCATTACGATGAAGGAAGACGATACACCATTCTGCAGATTTCCAAATACATCATCTACACGGTAGTCATCGTCGTGGCCTTGGAAACTGTAGGGGTCAAAGTAACGGCACTTCTCGCGGCATCCACAGCGCTTTTTGTTGGTTTGGGCCTTGGTCTACAAGATGCCTTTAAGGACCTGAGTTCAGGGGTTATTATACTCGTTGAGCGTACCTTGAGTGTTGGTGATATCATCCAATTGGAAAATCAAATTGGAAAAGTTGAAGCAGTTGGATTACGCACAACAACCGTTCGTACTCGCGATGATATTTTAATCATCGTGCCCAATTCAAAATTGACCAACGAGACTGTTATTAACCTCACGCATAGCGAAGAGACGACACGCTTTTCACTTACTGTTAGCGTGGCTTTTGGGAGCGACACAGAGAAAGTGGCTAAGATCTTGTACGATATTGCGGCCAACCATCCGCAGGCCGATGATAAAGAAGAACCTTTGGTGCTTCTGAAAGATTTTGGCGATAGCGCATTGATTTTTGAATTGAACTTCTATACACGAAACCTCTTCTTCGTAGAAAAAATTAAAAGCGACCTGAGATTCGCCATTGATAAAGAGTTCTTCGAAAACCAGATTATTATCCCATTCCCGCAGCGTACCGTTTGGAAAGGTCCTGAACGCGTCACCCAATTTGGGAATGGCATAGTTGGTGCAGGAGAGATTATGCCGGACGAAGACAACGAAAGGGATAACGGGGCCGTTTAAAGAATTACCATGAGCAGAATACTATTGATTGAAGACGAGGTAGCCATTCGTAGGGTACTCAAGAAAATCCTTCTCGAGGAGGATACTAGCCACTCCATTCATGAAGCGGAAGACGGTAAAATGGCTATCGATACGTTCGGAGAAGGGAATTGGGACTTGGTTTTCTGTGATATCAAAATGCCCCACAAGGACGGTGTAGAGGTGCTTGAGCATATGATGAGCGTCAATCCAGACGTTCCCGTCATTATGATTTCTGGGCACGGAGATATCAATACCGCAGTAGATTGCTTGAAAAAAGGTGCGTACGATTACCTGCCTAAACCTCCCGATCTCAACCGATTGTTGAGTACAGTAAGGAATGCATTAACGCAAAAAGAATTGGTCAGCGAGGTTAAAACGCTCAAAAAGCGCGTCAGTAAGAAGTACAAGATGATCGGTGAAAGTACCGGTATGCAGGAGCTGCGCGACATCATTGAAAAAGTAGCCCCGTCAGAAGCCCGCGTTCTTATTACCGGTCCTAACGGTTCGGGGAAAGAACTAGTGGCCCACCAAATTCACGAGCAGAGTCAGCGCAGTAAGAATGCAATGATTGAAGTGAATTGTGCAGCCATCCCTGCAGAATTGATAGAAAGTGAACTTTTTGGACATAAAAAAGGCGCCTTTACCGGTGCGCAGAAAGACCGTAAGGGTAAGTTTGAATTGGCCAATGGTGGAACCTTGTTTTTAGACGAGATTGGTGATATGAGCCTCAGTGCACAAGCCAAAGTACTACGTGCGTTGCAAGAGCATAAAATCACCCCGGTCGGTGGCGATAAAAGTATCAAGGTGGACGTTCGGGTATTGGCAGCGACCAACAAGGACCTGCGCAAGATGATTGACGACGGCAAGTTCCGTGAAGATCTGTACCACAGATTGGGCGTCATAGTCATGGAAGTTCCTGGACTCAATGCCCGTCGTGATGATATTCCGCTGCTTGCCGACCACTTCTTGAAGGCCATTGGCGAAGAATACGGCACTGCTCCAAAAGAAATTGATGCACAAGCCATTGCCGCTTTACAAGACTACGATTGGACCGGAAACATCCGTGAATTCCGTAACGTGATGGAGCGTCTCCACATTTTGAGCGGAAATCCGATCAGTAAATCGTGCGTAGATAAATTCGCGAGGAAATAAGCGTACTTTTGCTTCAAATAAAGAAGCACATGAGTTTCCCAAAATTTCTCGTAGCAGATAACACCGATAGCCCGGATGCTATCTTCATCGTACACACTGAATTTCCAGCATTCATCCTCAACTTAGAGAATGATGAAGTGAAGTGGTTGGACGACATCAGCGACGAAAACGAAGGTGATCTAACAAAAACGCTTGAAGGCCTCATCAGTGAAGCTGAGGATTTCTACCAACGCGAAGTCGACCGCTACAACCTCTAATGGTCTACCGCTGGGGTACATACAGTCAGCAGTATAAAATTAGCCTTAACCTTGCCTACCCGGTTGTCATAGGACAGCTTGGGCAAATCATGGTAAGCGTGGCCGATTCTATCATGGTCGGAAAGTTCCTCGGAACCATTCCACTTGCAGCCATTAGTCTTGCCGTATCGGTGCTTATCATTCCTATGGTATTCGCTATAGGCGTGGCCTATGGACTTACTCCATTAATCGCCGGGGCTGACGGTGAAGAAAACCCTGCTAAAGCCACGAAATATTTTAAAAACGGTCTCGTACTCAACAGTATCCTAGGCCTAATAATTTATGGCCTTATCGCCCTCTTCGCTGAAGGAGCACACTTGCTTGGCCAGGACGAACGTGTAGTTTCGGAAGCCCTACCCTACATTCATGTGGTCGGATTTTCCATTGTACCCATGATGAGCTTCTTCGCCTTCAAGCAATTTGCCGAAGGCCTGAGCGATACCAAAGCCGCTATGCGTGTGAGCTTGGCCGCCAACTTCCTAAATGTACTTTTAAACTACCCTCTTATTACGGGTTGGGGTCCGTTCCCAGAATTGGGGTTGATTGGTGCCGCAGTGAGCACATTGATTACTCGATTCCTCATGCTCGGTGGAATGGCGCTCTACATCCGTAAGAAAGAAAAATTCGCCCTCTATTGGTCGTTTTGGAGAGATTCTGAGGTGAATTGGCCCACCATTAAAGAGATACTAGATATTGGTGTTCCAAGCGGATTGCAATATGTTTTTGAAGCCGGCGCCTTTGCCATGAGCGGCGTTATTGTAGGTATGATTGGACCCGTACAGCAAGCTGCACATCAGATTGCCTTAAATATTGCTTCCGCTACCTATATGATGGCAAGCGGATTGGGCGCTGCAGCCACAATAAGAATGGGAAATCAATTAGGAAAGAAGGACTACCCCATGCTGCGATTAGCGGGACAAAGCTTGTTTCATCTCACATTCTTTTTGATGATCATCACCATGATTCTTCTGATTGCTTTACGAAATATACTACCTCAATTCTACAGCTCAGATCCGGAGGTGCTCCAATATACCGCCGTACTCATGGTGGCAGCTGGGATATTCCAGATGCCAGACGGCATGCAAGCCACAGCGCTAGGCGCTCTGCGCGGCATTAAGGATGTGAACATCCCAACCATCGTGGCATTTGTTGCCTACTGGATGATCGCGGTTCCTCTAGGTTATGTTTTGGGCATTCAATTTGACCAGGGTCCATTAGGCGTATGGATTGGGTTAACGGCAGGACTAGTAATAGCATCCATAGCCTTGTATTGGCGATTCCGACACAAAACCCTTCGCATGCATTAAGCAGCAATACCTGCCCGCTTCAACAAT
>CBFHHP010000002.1:68075-69662 GCA_965655745.1 uncultured Schleiferiaceae bacterium | reverse complement strand
ATCCATAGCCTTGTATTGGCGATTCCGACACAAAACCCTTCGCATGCATTAAGCAGCAATACCTGCCCGCTTCAACAATGCATCCACTTTTGGATCTCGACCCCTAAATTTTTTAAAGAGCTCGTCCGGCGCTACGGTACCTCCGCTAGAGAGAATTTCAGCAAATCCATTCGCTGCCGCGGCGCTAAAGATTCCCTCTTCTTTGAAACGCTCGAATGCATCCGCATCCAGTACCTCAGCCCATTTGTAGCTGTAGTACCCGGCACTATAACCTCCTTGGAAAATATGACTAAAGGCTGTAGAGGATAAGGTTCCCTCGACAGGTGAGAAAAGCTGTGTATCGGCTGTTGCTGCACGTTCAAAATCGGCCACAGCGTCTTCCATAGGTCCAGTAAGTCCATGGTAGGTCATATCCAGATACCCAAAGTTGAGTTGACGCAATGTGGCGTACCCTTCCATAAACTGCTGGCTTTCTACGATGCGGTCCACGTATTCCTTAGGCAGTAATTCACCCGTTTCATAGTGCTTTGCAAACAAGGCCAACGCCTCGGGCTCGTAGCACCAATTCTCTAAAATCTGTGAAGGCAATTCGACAAAATCCCAATACACACTGGTTCCCGTGAGTGAAGGATAGGTACCGCGTGCCATCATCCCGTGCAAGGCATGACCAAACTCATGAAACAGCGTAGTGACCTCGTTAAAAGTCAATAGCGAAGGCTCATCCGCAGTAGGTTTTGTGAAGTTACAGACGATGCTAATGTGCGGACGTACGACCTGCCCATCCAAGCTATACATGCTTCGGTAGCTCGTCATCCAGGCACCTGCACGTTTCCCAGCACGCGGGAAAAAATCGGTGTATAAAAGGCTTAAAAATTCGCCGTCTTTATCATATACCTCATAGGCATCCACATCCTCGTGATAAGTAGCGATGTTGGCATTCTTTTTAAAACTCAATCCATAAAGTTTGGCGCTTATTTCAAACACACCACCCAGCACATTCTCAATCTTGAAGTACGGCTTAAGCAAGTTATCGTCTAAGTTTAAAGTAGCTCTTTTAAGTTTCTCCGACCAGTACGAAAAGTCCCAAGGCTTTACCTCGCCCTGATGCCCTGCATTGCTCGCAAATTTTTGAACGGTATTCAAATCCTTTTCAGCAGCTGGTTTTGCCAACACTTTCAAATCGCTCAAGAACGACAATACCGTCTCTGGGGTTTTCGCCATGCGTTTGCTCAAGGTAAGCGCGGCATGAGAATCAAAGCCAAGCAACTGGGCTTTTGCTAAACGTGTATTTACTAATTCTTGGATGTTTTGTTCATTGTTGTACTCGTTGTCCTTGGCAGCTCTAGTTCCATATGCGCGGTACATTTTTTCACGAAGCGCAGCATTGTCGGCGTACTTCATGATGCTGATGTAGGTAGGCATGTCTAGACCAAATACATAACCCTGCTTACCCTTCTCCTTGGCCAAGGAAGCAGCGCTCGCAATGGTAGCTTCTGGCAATCCTGCCAACTCTTCGGTATCTGCTACATGAAGTTCAAAGGCCTGAGTTTCTTTCAAAACATTTTCGCCAAAGGACAGCGACAGCTT
>CBFHHP010000002.1:63518-67330 GCA_965655745.1 uncultured Schleiferiaceae bacterium | reverse complement strand
ATACCAGCTTGAGAGTGAAAAAGTAGGCATGGAAGTTCAGTTTGACAGGCAACGAAAAGCATTGCGCAGACAAGCGTTAGAGCTTCTACTAGCCGTGCTGTTCGCGGGTCCATTGCTCTATTTAGGGATGAGCCATTCTACGGAAAGTCCTATGATCGCTCTTCAAGGATTATTAGCAGTAGTCCTCAGTGGTTATTTTGGCCGAAAAATTCATACAAAAGCCTTTGCACTCGCTAAGATGGGCGCGACCAATATGGACACCCTGGTGAGTTTGGGCAGTATTGTCGCCTTTGGGTATTCCTTGTTCAATCTCTTGAGCGGTAATCATGAGATCTATTTCGAAAGTGCCGGACTCATCATTGCCTTCATACTTATTGGCAAATACTTCGAGCAGCGTGGAAAACTACAGAACAGCAAGGCCGTCGAAAGTCTATTAGCACTTCAGCCTAAGGTGGCTACGAAGGTAGTCGATGGGCTAACCGTTCAAGTTGATGTCGGCGCACTTGAAATCGATGAAGTGGTCCAAGTTAATCCCGGGGAGCAAATCCCTGTAGACGGTATTGTCGTCGAAGGAACTTCCAGCATTGACGAAAGCACCTTCACTGGCGAGCCTTTAGAAGTCTCTAAAACCGCTGGCGCCGAGGTCTGGGCAGGCACTGTTAACGGAGAAGGTTTATTGCTTATTAAAGTAGTAAATACAGGAAAAGCCTCTGCCCTAGGTGGCATCATTGAAGCAGTTCTTGAGGCGCAAGAGCAAGAAACCTCCATTGAAAAATTAACCGATCGTATCTCCAAGATTTTCGTGCCGAGTATTTTGATATTGAGTGTTATTGTAGGGATAGCCTGGGCTCTGATAGGAGAGCCATTGAGTATAGTATTTGCCATCAATGTGCTGGTTATTGCCTGTCCTTGTGCCCTTGGACTTGCGACTCCTCTAGCTGTTGTAGCAGCCACTGGTAAAGCAGCGAGAAAAGGGATGCTCGTTCGCAATGCGAGTGCATTGGAATTGGCGCATAAGGTAGACCACATTTTATGGGACAAAACAGGTACTTTAACTATAGGCAAGCCCACAGTTGTTGCCATTTCTGGGGATGTGGCCAATTTTAAAAATACACTTATCGCTCTGAACCAAGGCGGGTCACATCCATTGAACGAAGGCATGAAACAACACTTCGGTTTTCAAGGAGGATTGCCGAAAGTGAGAAGATTAAAGGCCTTGCCCGGTAAAGGAATCCAAGGGAAAATAGACGGCAATGTATACCACTTAGGTTCGCCATCATGGTGTGAAGAAATCACCGGTCAAAAAGTCGCTACTGAGAAAACCACCGCAGTACTCTTTGATGAAACTAATGTCCTGATTACGGTATTGTTTGATGATGTATTGGCAACAGGTGCAGTTGATATTATACAGCATACAAATACACTCGGCATCTACAATGTATTGCTCTCCGGGGATAAAACCCCGGTGGTTGAAGCACTAGGACAAAAACTGGGATTACAAGAGAGCTTTGGTGAAATGATGCCCATAGAAAAAGTCGAAAAAGTACAAGCCTTTAGAAGCAAGGGTACCGTTTTGATGATAGGCGATGGTATTAATGATACCGCGGCGCTGAGCGCCGCGGATGTAGGCCTGAGTTTCGCGGCCGCTACCGCGGCCGCGCAGCAGAGTGCTGATGTTGTACTGATGCGCGATGGTGTACTTGGGTTGAAACGGTACTTCGCTTTGGCTGCACAGTTCAGACAAACCTTACGAGGTAACCTCATTTGGGCCTTTGGTTACAATGTTGTCGCCATTCCTTTAGCGGCTGGCTTGCTCTACCCTACATTTGGCATTAAATTGACCCCGATGATCGCAAGTATTGCCATGAGTATAAGCAGTATAGGCGTAGTCATCAACAGTTTAAGAATGCATATAAAACCCCTGAAAAAATGACCATAGATACTAAAATCAACTGCGGCGGTTGTATCGCTAAAGTCCAAGGAGATTTGAATGAATTGCTCGGAGAAGGCAATTGGTCCGTAGATACTTCGTTACCCAATAAACCGTTGACGTTTTCAGACGAAGCAGATGTCGAAGAAGTCATGGACGTACTGGACGAATTCAACATGAACGTATAAATGAACGTTGCCCTCATCTCAAGAGCTACGCTGTACAAGCAACCTGGCGGTGATACCGTTCAGGTCGAACGTACCGCAGATGGACTGAGAGCGCTAGGGCATGAAGTACATATTGTTCTCACAGGACAACCTCTACCGAAAGAAGTAGAACTTATCCATGGTTTTAACCTCGGAAGGCCGGCAGATCTATTGCCCTATTTCAAATCGTTCAAGGGCAGAAAAGTCCTAAGTACCATTTTTGTGGACTACAGCCTTGCAGATAAAAAGCGTGCGCCAATGGCTTATGCACTCCTGGGTGGACATGGCATGGAGTGGCTAAAGACCATTTTACGTGGGTTAAACGGTAGCGACCGTATGCCAAGTATCGGCTACCTCTTTACAGGACAACGCCGAAGTATGAAGCGCTTGCTCGCACTAAGCGATCGGGTCATCACTTCATCCATGAGCGAATACGAGCGTATTGCTGCTTGGAGCGGCTTAGGAGGGAAAGGACTACGCGATCAACACCAGCTGATTCCCTTGGGGATTAACGAGGATTTTCTTCAATCGACCAATAAGCAGGAAGTTCGAGCCGGACTTCTTATGGTGGGTCGACTGGAATACCTGAAGAATCAAAAAACTATTATCGAATGGGCGAGTGAACGCAACTGGCCCCTGACGGTCGTAGGTGATGCCAACGTAAATCAACAAGACTACTACAAAGCCTGTGTTTCTGTTGCCGGGCCTACCATAACATTCCTACCCTATACGAATACGGATGCAATCATCCGTTTGATGGACGAGCACCAGTGTCTCGTTATCCCTTCACTCTTTGAAACCTACAGCTTGGTCGGTTGGGAAGGCGCAGCGAGAGGGATGGCTGTCGTTGCCAATAAGGCGGCTGATATGAGCGAAACGCTGGAACCTGTGGCGGAATTGGTCCCTATTGAAAACAAGGTAGGCTTTATCGAGGCGATAGAAAGCGGTTTAAAAAGACATAAAAAATCCCAAGTGCCGTTTACAAACTTCACTTGGGATGCTATAGTTAACCGAATCGTAAGCGCTTATCGCTGATTCGCCATTTCTTTCTCAAAAGTTTCTTTGAACTTTTCATAGTTGTAATCCACCATGATCTTCTCGTTTTTAGAGAGCGCTTTGTAATAGTTCTTTACAATCTTGTCTCCGTCGAGCTCGATGGCAATGTAGTACTTGAACTTGTCGGTTTTCTCCACCTTCATTAGGCGGTCACACACTACGAGTACACCACTTAACTCTTGGTCAATCACCGTACGAGCATTTTCTTCAAAACGCTCCAATACCTCTTCTACGTTGTTGACCTCCATACTCTTCACGTAGTTATCACCAATAACTTTCATTGTAGTGCTGATCATACCTGCAAGGTCAGTTTTGGCATTGCTCATGGCTTTCTTCTTGGCCACGTTCATGTCCATACTTTCACCAAAGCTGTAAACACGGAAGGTCTTGCGGTCGCTCTTGAATTCAGAACACGGTAATACTAGTTCAGTTTCGCCTTTCGGCGCTTTTGTTTTTGAACCACAACTTGACAACATCAAACCTGTAGCGGCTAGGGCGATAAGTAATACTCTTGCTTTCATAACAATGATTTTTAAGGTGTTAGGAAGGTACGGAACCTCAAGGTGTTTATTCCAAAGGCCGTGCCAAAATTTCTACCACTTGCCGCGGTCAGCCAATTT
>CBFHHP010000002.1:61956-63512 GCA_965655745.1 uncultured Schleiferiaceae bacterium | reverse complement strand
GTTAGGAAGGTACGGAACCTCAAGGTGTTTATTCCAAAGGCCGTGCCAAAATTTCTACCACTTGCCGCGGTCAGCCAATTTCTCGCGCTCCTCTTCAAAGAAATTCAAGCACTTTTCTACTTGCTTATCGATGTTTTTGATGCGGTGAACGGTATGGCAGATAGTACGCTTTCTTCCGTCGGTGAGTTTGCTCCAAACGCGAGCGATAATCTCGTCTTGCTCGAGGAGTACCTCCACGACTTCGGGGATTTCAACCCCCAATGGGTTTGGATCCAAATATATAACCACTGAAATAGCCTGTCCTTGCTCGTAGGTGTGTCCGCCAAGTTTGGTCTTGCCAATCATCGAAAAGTATTTTCCACCGCCAAAACTCTGAATACCCGCTTGAACCTGAATGTTCCCGTCGTCTATATCCAATATGATGCGTGTTTTACTCTTCTTTGGAAAGGTATCCACGAGTGCCTTGTCGTACATGACACAACGGTAGCCGCCGCGCATCGGATCAAGCATCTCTAGATAAGTATTGAAGTGGGCCAATTCCTCCATTACCAAGGCGAGGTGAAAGCGGTATCCTCTAAAAATTGAGGGTCACTCAAGGTCTTCATAAAGTCAATCAAACCTTGCTTCTGCGCCTCGGACCAATTTCGACCTACACCAGCCGCCTTCATGTTAGGGTCGAGGGTTACCGAAGGATGGCCACCCATGTTGTAAAATTCAACAACCTCAGCAAGGGTTTGGAATCGTCCATCGTGCATATAGGGGAATGAATATTCTACATTGCGCAGCGAAGGCACCTTGAATTTGCCTCTATCATTAGGATTGCCGGTTACTCCCTCTCGCCCATCTCCTACCTCATACGTACTGTCGAGGCCATTGTTGGAGAACTGCAACAATCCAAAGGCTCCCATCTGGTAGCCAGAAGTGGCTGCACCATGGCAATGAAAGCAATCTCCCTGTTCGTTATTGAAAATGTCAAAGCCCAACTGTTCACTCGGAGTAAACTGATAGTTGCCTTCAACGTATTTGTCAAAATTCGACGTCCCGCTAATGATGGTACGTATGTATTGAGCCAAGGCCTTTGCAATCCCGTCCTCTGTTATTTCTTCCGACCCGTACGCCTCATCAAACAGTTCGAGGTAGGTGGCGTCTTGTTCAAGCTTTTCGATGATGCTTGCAAAATCTGCATGCATCTCAATAGGGTTTAAAATAGGGTCTTTGACTTGGTCTTCGAGGGTAGATGTTCTTCCGTCCCAAAAATACAGCTGCTGCCAAGCAATGTTAGAGAGCACCATAGCGTTTACATCGCCCTGCACTCCATCTATTCCGGTGCTGAACCTGAACGGCTCTGCAAAATTGCTCTCCTGCATGTGGCAACTATTACAGCTTTGGGTATTATCGCCCGAAAGTCGCTCGTCAAAGAACAGATGTCTACCCAGACGCACCCCTTCTTCTGTCATTTCATTTGAAGGTGGAATGGCTGGCGCTGGAAAATGGCTCGGATAACTTAGGGTATAGGGCGTGGGCTCGTGTTTCGACCGAAATCGATCACAGCCTTG
>CBFHHP010000002.1:60122-61947 GCA_965655745.1 uncultured Schleiferiaceae bacterium | reverse complement strand
TGGCGCTGGAAAATGGCTCGGATAACTTAGGGTATAGGGCGTGGGCTCGTGTTTCGACCGAAATCGATCACAGCCTTGAACGATCAAAGCGCTAAACAACACTATCCATACCTTATTCTTCACTTTCTTTTTCCCAGTTACTAGTTGTGGTATAACTCTCGAACTTGCGAATCACCTCCGCCATGTCCTCTGGTATAACAGTTTCAAATTCCATCAGTTCACCCGTTGCTGGATGGACAAAGCCGAGCTTCTTCGCATGGAGGGCATGTCGCGGACACGCTTTAAAACAATTCGTAATGAACTGCTTGTACTTCGAGAAGGCCGTGCCTTTCAAAATCTTATCACCTCCGTAGCGTTCGTCATTAAAGAGCGGATGTCCCAAATAGCGCATGTGTGCACGAATCTGATGTGTACGCCCGGTCTCTAATCGGCAGCTGATTAAAGTTACATAACCAAAACGTTGCAGCACCTTGTAATGAGTAACCGCATGCTTTCCTTCAGAGCCGTCGGGGAAAACAGCCATCTGCAGTCGGTCTTTCACGCTGCGACCAATGTGGCCTTCAATCGTACCTTCTTCTTCTACTACGTTTCCCCATACTAAGGCAACATATTCCCGAGAGGTAGTACGGTCAAAAAACTGCTTTGCCAAATGCGCCATACCAAGCTCTGAGGCTGCGGCGACCATGACACCCGAGGTGTTTTTATCTAACCTATGTACTAATCCAGGACGCTCCTCACCTTGCTTACCTACAGGTAAGTTCTCCGCTAAATGTGCCAGACCGTGGACCAAGGTACCTTCGTAATTTCCATGACCCGGGTGACACACCAGACCGGGCTGCTTATTGATGACAATAACGTGCTCGTCGCGGTAAAGAATGTCGAGGTCCAAAGCCTGAGGAACGATTGTAGAATCTCTCGGCGGTTCATTTAAGACCACCTCAACGGTATCTCCAGCTTTGACTTTGTAATTGCTCTTGACCGGATTGCCATTGACATGAACGGCCTTTGCTTCCGCAGCCTTCTGAATGCGCGAACGGCTGGTGTCAAACAAAAAATTGGTCAAAAACTTATCGACACGCAATGGCCCCTGTCCCGCATCGGCAACAAACCTATGGTGTACGTATAATTCGTCTTTTTCCTCTTGCTCGATCATCAGGGAAGTACTTAAAGCTTGAGCCATTTGACCTGAGAAACACCCTGCGCAGTTTGAAGGGATAATATATATAAACCGGCATCAAGGTAATCGAGTTGGAGTTTTTCAATGCCTTCTACACGACCTTCTACAACTGTGGCTCCCGCAACCGTTGTTAAAACATATTGGGCCGATGGCGATTCGATACTTAAGCTACCGGAAGAAGGATTGGGGTATATGTTAAAATCTTGGAGCAACTCCTCCAATGCCATATCGCTTGGGGAGTAACGAAAGTAAGGACGCATCATGGTAACTCCTGGTTCAAGACTAGGATACCAGTTAAATCCATCTCCATAATATCTTGGCATGTTGACTGGTAAATTCCGCTGAACGTCTAAGCCGATATACATTGGATCTGAAGTTGAACAAATATACCCTATCCAAACCTCAGAATAAGACCCGAGACTAATTCCAGAATCCAATTCATAAGGAACCATATCTCCACGGTAATATCCTGTAAATGGTCGGTACAAACTATCGCTCATATACAAGATGTTTCCCGGACCATCTCCACTATCTGCCGGCGCCCAAACGGCCATTCTGAAGGTACTTGTATAAGACTCACCGGCATCAACGAAATTAAAATATATCCCCTTAAGGGTATCTGAGCTACCAAGTCCTCCAACTTTGAAT
>CBFHHP010000002.1:16240-59760 GCA_965655745.1 uncultured Schleiferiaceae bacterium | reverse complement strand
ATCTAACGACGATGGTCTATTCGAAACACTACTTGAAGTACTTACCCACCATGGCCAACTTGTGTATACGCCTGGACCAACTATAAGTGGGTGAGCACGAGCAAAAGCGGGTTCTGTTGGAATCGTATCAGAGGCAGTTCTGTCTTTATCCAATTCTACATAATCTACGTTCCATATATCATAGGCTCCTGCCCGTGCACCGTATGTGGCGAGTCGGAAGCGGAAACCTTTTTGCAAATAATTGGCGCCTTGGACAGGTAAAATAACGGTAGTGAACGGACCAGAGTTTCCAGATCCTTTCTGCCCCCAAACTTGAGTCCAATCGGCAGTCACTGGCGACCAATATTCCACAACAATACTATCAGCGTTCGACGGCAATTCACCGCGACCGCCTTCCTGCAATTGAAAACTGAGAAATACATTTGACGCACCTTGCAAATCAATGTAGGAAGAGGTTAAAACATCTGCTATTGAATCTGAGCCTAGGGCGTTTTCTTTGTAAGCAAAACCAAATTCATTAAGACCATCGAACGTAGCAACCCCCAAGGAGTTTTGAAAAAGCGGCATTTGATCGTTAATCCAGACTTTTGCATCCTGCCATAATATTCCTGAAGGTCTTTGAGATGGATACGAAAAGTCGTCCATGAAAGGCAGGTCTATGGTATCAGAACTTTCTGCAGACCAAGAACCTACTGGGGCGTTAACAAAAGCTGAAGAATGCTCCTCAACCTGTGCATAACCTATGATTGCTATCCCCAAAAAATAGAGTGTAAAACGAAACTTAGTTTGATCCATCAGTGGTGTCAACATTTAATGATTGTGGTAAGAACGTAGAATCCGAGACTAACCAAAGATCCACTGTACTTCCTGCTTGGACTTCTTTTCCTTCTTCAAAGCTTGGATAGGTTTTTTGAACTAAGGCTTCAAGGGTGTCTATTATTAGGCCTTGATATAAAATGGCGCCAATATTTAAACTTGCACTTGAAAGCCTTTCTTTCACGTCCTTAAACTTTAATCCTATCAGGTTAGGTAAAAATACATTTCCACCATCAAGACCTGCGCTGACATAAAATTTGAAGTGGCTTCCCGTTTCGTACAGCTTTTGCTCATCGGCAATACTATCATTTTCGTCGACTACCCTCAATACCAAATCGTGACTGAGGTCAGGAACCGCGATAATGCTATCGATGATAAATCCCTTGGTTTTAAATTTTGAGGTCACATAACTGACCAACTGGTCCTTGTAATTTGGCAACGGGTACTTCGGCAATCGCGCCGGGTTAGTCGAAAGTAGAATTTTACGGCCCAATTTTACCGTTGCATATTCTTTGGGAAATGATTCGATGATTGCACCCTCGGGTACCCCCGGGGCGTAATGCGTACTGTCTATGACCTCGTACCCCAGTCCTAAAGAGTCTAATTGAGCCTTAGCCTCCTCGAGTTGCATCATCTTCAGATTGGGAATTTCAACGGTGTGTCCATGCATGGTCGTGCTGCTCAACCACCACAAACTTCCAAATAAACTAACCACCACTACTGCGCCGGCAATCAAAGCCGTTTTCACAAAGGAGCGAGAAAATAGAAATCTAAGCCATTGCTTCATGGTGTAAAGATACTTTATTCGTACCCTCTAATCATTAGGGTTCTGCATTACATTTACAACAATGGAAAACGAGCAAAAATTGATTGGCGTATTGGCCGGCGGATATTCTTCCGAGCGGGCGATAAGTTTGGCTTCCGGGAAGACTGCTTATGAGGCTTTCATTAAAGCCGGCTACACCACGGTGTTCATAGAACTTGATCAGGAAGGCTTTATAGTAGACGGTCAACTGGTCAAAATCTCGGAACTCGGCTTGGACTACGTATTCAATGCCGTTCACGGTACGCCAGGAGAGGACGGTCACATTTCCGGCATGCTTAAAGTATTCGGAATCCCGCACAGCACTTGTGACACATTCACGAGCTCTCTTACATTTTCCAAATACCAATGCAACACCATTCTACGCGCTGAGGGTATCGTGGTACCAAGGGGTAAAAGCTTCTTTGAAGAACCCAGTAGCGATACCTTTGACCAATGGCAATACCCATTGTTTGTTAAACCCAACCGTTCCGGCTCGAGCTTTGGCGTGAGCCGTATTGAAACTCCCAAAGAATTTTCTACTGCCTTCAGGGAGGCTCAAAAAGAATGTGCGGAGGTTGTTGTTGAGGAAGGTATCTCAGGCGTAGAAGTAGGCTGCGGAGTATTGCGTGCGAACTATGACTTTGCTTCGAATAGGGAATTGGATGAATCGGCCACCCAGAGTATTGCGATTACCGAAATCGTCCCAACGGAAAGTACCTTCTTTGATTACGAGGCGAAATACGATGGGAAGTCGCAAGAAATAACGCCGGCTAGAATACCTGCTGAAACTGCTGCTACCATTGAGCAAATCTCCATTCGAACGTACGATTTATTAGGTCTGAAAGGCATTGTTCGTATGGACTATATCATTGACCAAGAGCGTGGACCCGTGCTTATAGAAGTAAACAGTATTCCCGGACTAAGCCCGGCATCCATTGTGCCCCAACAAGTGGCCCACAGAGGGTGGCAACTGCACCATGTGCTCAGTGTTCTCGCAGAAGAACATATTGCGTAACTTTATCCCATGAGCAAACGAATTGCATTATTTCCAGGATCCTTTGATCCTATCACGTTGGGCCATCTCGATATTATCGAGCGTGCACTTCCCCTATTTGATGAAATCCAAATAGCCGTTGGAACTAATAGTGCGAAACAGTATCTATTCCCGCTTGAACAACGCGTCGCTTGGATTGAAGAAACCTTTGCCAATGAACCTAAGGTTAAGGTCATTACCTACGAGGGGCTTACCGTAAACTTTGCTCAAAAACAAGGGGTAAACTTCCTTCTGCGCGGGTTGCGTAATCCTGCAGATTTCGAATTTGAAAAGGCCATAGCTCAAGCTAATAGAGAAATGGTACCGGATCTAGAAACCGTATTCCTTCTGACCAGTGCACGTTATGCCTACATCAGTTCAAGCATTGTACGTGAAGTGTACAACCACGGTGGAGATTTTACCGGATTCGTCCCCGATGCCGTTAGGCCGTAAGCTCTTCTGAGGCGAACTCTGTTAAAACAGCTTTTAGGCTATTGTAAGAAGGCATCTTGGCCAATTTTTTTCTCAGCTTTTTTGGAGAAGCCCAATACACGTTGGTAATTCCTTCCTCTTTTTGAGGCTTCAATTTTTTCGCGTGCTCCGTATACATGGGATACCAGTAGGTTGTTTTTATGGCAAACCCACCTTTCACAGTATAACAATGCACTGTTTTCGTTGGTGTACCTGTAATTTTCAGACCTTTAACCTTGCACTCCTCTTCCACCTCACGAACGGCGCAATCTTCAATCTTTTCATGAAACTCCAGCTTGCCTTTTGGCATGTCCAACTTGCCGTTGCGCTCTATGATGAGCAACTGGCCTTCTTTATTTTTAACCCATCCACCGGCCGCGATAACACCTTTGTGTAACGTCATAAACAAGGGCCAAAAAGGATGGTCTATACCGATACTTAAATCCACATTCAAGGCCTCGTTTTGAAGATTCTTAAGAAACGATTTCACCTTCTTCTTCGTGGATAATCTGTTGATAATCTCAGGGGCTTCGCCCCCAGGAACAGGAATCAAAACAGAGCTTTTAATGAAAACTTTGGTGTAATTTTGGAGCATGATACAGAACAAAGAAGCAGCCCTAAAGACCGCAGAAAGTCTTTTACAAATTAAGGCGATTAAATTACAACCAGATAACCCATTTACTTGGGCAAGTGGATGGAAAAGTCCTATCTACTGTGATAACCGCTTGACATTAAGTTTTCCAGCTATTCGAAATTATCTAAAAATCGAATTCGCCAAACAAATTGAAGAAGTTTATGGAAAACCTGATTACATCGCAGGAGTAGCTACAGGTGCGATTGCTATCGGTGCGCTCGTTGCTGACTTCATGGGCATTCCATTCATCTATGTTCGTGATAAAGCCAAAGGCCACGGACGCCAAAATCAGGTAGAAGGCTTCTTCGAACCGGGATCGAACGTAATAGTTATCGAAGACTTGATTTCAACAGGAGGATCCTCTCTAAAAGCCGTCGCTGCATTGAAAGAGGCAGGGGCTCGAGTGCTTGGCATGATGGCCATATTTACTTACGGCTTCCCTGTAGCCCTCGAGAATTTTGAAGAGGCCGGTGTTCGCTTGAACACTCTTAGTGATTACCACCATTTATTGGAACAAGCTGTTCAAAGTGGTGCTATCTCTCTCGAAACAAGGGATCTATTATCTGAATGGCGCAAAGACCCTTCTGTTTGGGGTAAATAGAAAACGATTAGGAGTCCCCATTAGGATCAACCCAACGTATACTATCAAGGTCAAACGCTCGCGTTAGGCCTTTTTTTGTTTGCAGTAACACCCTGCCTAAATCATCTACACCGACGATCACCGCTTCAAGCATTTCTCCTTTATTCGTGGCATACATCTGCGCCTGTGTTTTACCCCAAAGGACTTCAGTGTAACGCTTGTCCAAAAGTTTACCGTTATCCACCCAGGGCACAGCAGCGTCCATCGCTTTTAGAATCTCATCGATCACCTCCTCTGCTGTGATGTCCAACCCTAATTCCTCCAAGCTTATGGCGCGAGGTAATTGAGCTTGGCTATACTTTACGTTGATGCCGATGCCCATAATCGAGGACGAAATACGACCGCCCTCCCATCGATTTTCTATGAGCATACCACCCAATTTCTTCGTGTCGACCATCATATCGTTGGGCCATTTGTATTGAACCATCTTAGGCAATGTGGTGGCCAAAACGTGACACATCCATTTGTTGACGAGAAAACTTTCCTTCACAGCATTTGGCCATCGTACGTATACAGAGAACAGTGCCGATTTTCCGGGTTCGTCCTGCCAAACTGACACGCCCCTGCCCTTGCCCGTTTTCTGGGTGCTGGCAACCACCGCAGACAAGTGTTCCAAGGCAGTATTCTCCTGCAACAAACGCTTCAATTCAGATTGCGTAGAATCTAGCTGTGAATGACGTAGAATGCGGTACTTTTGTGACATTATGCCTATTGGGAATGAGCCTCACGAAGATGGCATATGTTTTGGTAATTTACTGACATAAATATTCATTAATGCAATTACAACCTCAAGCTTCGTCCGAACTACTTCAAAAATTTGTTGTTGAAGGGTTACAAGAAATCAAGGGCGAAAACATCACTATACTTGATTTAAGAGAAATCGATAACGCAGTAACGGACTTCTTCATTATTGCTGAAGGTAACTCAAACACTCAGGTGAATGCGCTTTCAGATAGCGTTCATAAGAGCGTTCGAGAAAATGTTGGCGATCGCCCTTGGCACATTGAAGGAAAAGAGAATGCAGAGTGGGTACTTATGGACTATGTAAATGTCGTAGTACACATTTTCCAAAAAGGCATCCGAGAGTTCTATGACCTCGAGAGCCTTTGGGGCGATGCACCTACAACAACATTAGAAAACCTATAACAGCCGTATGTCGGAAAAAGGAAATCAAAATCAAATTGACAAGCTGAAAAAGCAGTTTGCCAAGAATAACAATCAGGGGAACAAACCCAATGGTCCGAAGAGATCTGGATTCAATTTCTATTGGGTCTATGCAATCATCTTCGCACTATTCATAGGTATGCAGATTTTTAGCGCGATGAGCTTCCGCGCTAAAAACTCAAACTTTAGAGACTTTGAGCAAAAGCTTGAGCTTGGTGATGTTGAACGCGTAAACATCGTTAACGAGAAAACCATTCAAGTTTTTATTAAAGAAGATCGCTTACTGGAAAACGAGCGCTACGAAGAGGTAAGAAACAGCAACCTCAGTGATGCTGTAAATCCAGGTCCGCATTATGTTTTCGAAATGCCCGCGACGGCCTTTGAAGATCGATTGAAAGATTACTACGAAGACCGCTCTTCAGAGGAACCAATCGCGGTGAATTATGAAACGCAGGAGAACTTTGTTGGCGATATTATTTCTTGGGTTTTGCCGCTCGTGCTAATGATTGCCGTGTGGCTCTTCATCATGCGCCGTATGTCCGGTGGCGGTGGCGCTCCAGGTGGCGGTGGCGGATCGCAAATTTTTAACATTGGAAAGTCACGAGCCAAAGTATTTGACAAAGACACGGAAGTGAAGACCACTTTCAATGAGGTGGCTGGAATGACGGGAGCCAAAGAAGAGGTTCTAGAAATTGTAGACTTCTTAAAGAATCCAAAAAAATATACAGAGCTCGGAGGACGTATTCCGAAGGGTGTGATGCTTTCAGGCCCTCCAGGGACCGGTAAAACCCTGTTGGCAAAAGCAGTGGCCGGAGAAGCCAAGGTACCGTTCTTCTCACTTTCGGGATCTGACTTCGTTGAGATGTTTGTGGGTGTCGGTGCATCTCGTGTCCGCGACCTATTCAAGCAGGCCAAAGAAAAATCACCGTGTATCATCTTTATCGATGAGATTGATGCCATCGGTCGTGCCCGTGGAAAGAACAATTTCACCGGCGGTAACGACGAACGTGAGAACACCTTGAACCAGCTTCTAACTGAGATGGATGGTTTTGGCACCAACGAACACGTTATCGTAATGGCTGCTACTAACCGCGCAGACATCTTAGACCGAGCACTCATGCGTGCCGGGCGTTTTGACCGAATCATCTATGTAGATCTACCAGAGCTTAAAGAACGTGAAGCCATCTTCGGCGTGCATTTGAAAGGCATTAAAACCAATGATTCTGTGGATGTTGCATTGCTTTCGAAGCAGACTCCAGGATTCTCTGGGGCGGATATTGCCAATGTTTGTAACGAGGCTGCTCTTATCGCAGCACGTAAGGACAAAAACTTCGTAGATAAGCAAGACTTCAATGATGCCATTGACCGTATTGTGGGAGGCTTGGAGAAGAAAACAAAGATTATCACACCGGAAGAAAAGAAGGTCATTGCCTACCACGAGGCAGGTCACGCTGCTGTAAGTTGGCTGCTTGAACATGCTGCGCCATTGGTAAAGGTGACTATTGTTCCAAGAGGGCGCTCGCTAGGTGCTGCATGGTACCTTCCTGAGGAGCGTCAGATCACGACTGCTGAGCAGATGCAAGATGAAATGTGTGCCACAATGGGTGGGCGTGCAGCAGAAAAGGTGGTTTTTGATAAAATCTCTACCGGTGCATTGAGTGATCTTGAAAAGGTAACTAAACAAGCGAGAGCTATGGTTACTATCTACGGCTTGAACGACAAATTGGGTAACATTACCTACTACGACAGTCAGGGCCAGAATGAATACACTATGGACAAACCGTATTCTCAAGAAACGGCTGTGGTTATTGATGAAGAGATTTCAAAAATCATTGAAGCAGAATACGATCGTGCTATTGACATTCTCTCAAACAACAGAGAAAAACTGGATGCTTTGGCCAACCTTCTCTTAGACAAAGAGGTCATCTTCAAAGAGAATGTTGAAGAGATCTTTGGCAAACGTCCTTGGGACAAAGAGGAAACTGAAGATACTACCGCTGAAATGGTACAGACTGAGGAGACGACTGAAGTGGTAGAGACGACGGAACCAACAGAGGCTCCTGCTGCTGAAGAAACACCAAAAGAGGCCGAGTAATCGGATTGAAATTTGAAGTAAACCCACCGCCGCTGGCGGTGGGTTTTTTGTTAATAGCCACTATAAAAAAGACTTCGGTGCTTTAGTGATGCTTTGCTACCTTTGAGTAACACTCACAAAACATGTCAAGGAAAGGTTTCTTTTCAAAATTAGTTTCTTCACTTAAGAATGCTGAACCCGCAGAACAACCTGCGGAAGGGAAATTTGCCCCAGAAGAAAAACTTCCGCTTGACGAAAAGTTTGTATCCCAATTCCATGAAGGTGGCGGCCATTTCATCTATTGTGCCAATGAAGGCGATGCTCTCGCAGGCCTAGAACAATACGCTACTGAACACAGCTGGCCAGGCCTCTACATAAGCGATGAAGGTCTGCGCAACTTTGAGAATAAGATAGGATTGAGTATAACCTTCAATAATGATGGCCAGATGCCTGCAGTAGTGAGTGGTTGTGAGGCTTTGATTGCTTTTAATGGAGGAATTATGGTTCACAACCACCATACAGGAGGAAGAAAACTGTCAGATTTACCAGAGCATCACGTAATCATCGCCTACACTTCGCAGATAGTTGCAAACCTACGAGACGGGATGACCTCCGTCAACATTAAATACCGAGAAAACCGCCCTGGCAATATTGCCGTAATACGTGCGCCATTGGATCAAAACGTTCAGATGGCTTCTGCAGATCCTAACAAGGATAGAAATGTATTCTTAGTGCTAATCGAAAACGAGGTATAACATGGGAAAGCGTATACTATGGGGTGCCGTTTATGCAGGTGTGCTGATCGGTATATTCGGTTTTACAGCCTTCGCACCGATTGCTTTAGCGCTATTCACAATACTCTTATTGAAAGAATTGGCTACCATTCAGAAAATGGAAAGTAGATTTCCACTGCTGGTCTTAGCCTGGATTCTTCTTGGCCTAGGTGCTTTTATAGGATTTGGTGGACCCCGAGAAATTGTGGCTTCAAGCATCCTATTGTCGACCCTTCTTTCCTTCACACTACTTCGAGCTAAGGAACCGGCTGTGGAGATAAGACGCGGTTTATTCGCCATTGCCTACGTGTGGGTACCACTTACCTACACCATTCAGTGTGCCAACGAAATGCCCTTGATCATCTTGTTCATTTTTGTAATGATCTGGTCGTCCGATAGTATGGCGTACCTCTTTGGTCGATTCTTTGGAAAACGCCCATTAGCACCTACTTTGAGTCCAAAGAAAACCATCGAAGGGATGGTCGGAGGAGTTATAGGCACGCTAGTTATTGGCGTAGTTGCCAACCAATATTGGGAACTGATGCCCATGCATATTGCAGCATCACTAGCCCTAAGTGTTAGCATCACTGCACCTTTGGGCGACCTTATTGCCTCTGCCCTTAAAAGAGACGCAGGCGTAAAAGATTCAGGAGTATTTTTACCGGGTCACGGTGGGGCGTTGGATCGCTTAGATAGCTTTATTACCGCAGCACCCGTTGCACTTATTATATACCAGTATTTGTCATGATTATTCACAAGGAAGGAAAAGGAACTTTAGGACTTGTTTTCATCGTCTTATTTGCAGTAAATGCGCTTGTTCAGTGGGCAACTGAAAATTCCATTGCTCAGGGCATTGCCTTGGCAGTTAGTGTAGTACTCTACGTCATTGTTCTACAGTTTTTCCGCAATCCAAAACGCACCGTACAAGTAAATCCAAATGGACTTATCTGTCCTGCTGACGGCAAAGTAGTGACCATCGAAGAAGTATATGAAGAAGAAGTTCTTCAAGCAAAATGTATTCAGATGTCGATTTTCATGTCGCCGTTCAATGTCCATGTGAACAGGTACCCTCTTGGTGGAAAAGTAACTGCTGCGGTGCACCATAAAGGGAAATTTTTGGTAGCATGGCATCCGAAGAGTTCTACCTTAAATGAGCGTACTACTGTAGCAGTAGAAAACAAGATTTGGGGTACGGTAGTCTTTAGACAAATTGCAGGTGCTGTGGCTCGTCGCATCGTGATGTATGCCAAGCCAAGCGATATGGCCGCTCAAGGTTCAGAATTTGGATTCATCAAATTTGGATCGCGCGTGGACGTATTCCTGCCGCTTGATAGTAAAATCTTGGTGAATGAAGGTGATGTGGTGAAGGGTGCTAAAACCGTTCTAGCCGAGCGCTCGTAATTACTTCTGAAGGTCTTTCACCCAGCCCAAAACACGTTGAAATTGCTCTTCGCGAGTAATTGAGCCGTTGTCTAAGGTCACGGCGTCCTCTGCTGCAATAAGCGGTGAATCTGCACGCTCCATATCAGCCTTATCTCTGCTCTTAAGATTATCTAATACGTCTTCTAGCGAATGAACTTGACCCTTGGCGTCTAACTCTGCCTTTCGTCTATTGGCCCGCACTTCGTCAGAAGCGGTCATGAAAATCTTTAATTCCGCATTGGGAAAAACGACTGTACCGATATCACGACCGTCCATCACCACGCCACCGTTTTCTCCCATGGCTTGCTGTAGCGCTACGAGATGCCGACGAACGGGAACGAGTTTAGCAACATGACTGACCACATTACTCACTTCCATAGTACGAATGGCTTCCTCTACCACTTCTCCATTCAGAAGAGTTGTATTTACACCCTTTTGGTCCAATTCAAAATCGATCACCAAACCTTCTAGATGTGCGTTAATCTTCGAAGCTTGAGCACCCGACTCTTTACTCACCCATCCGTTTCTAAGGGCATTTAAAGCAACAGCACGATACATGGCGCCGCTGTCTACATAGACATAACCCAAAGCTTTTGCCAACTGCTTTGCAAGTGTGCTCTTACCTGTAGAGCTGTGACCGTCGATGGCTATGGTGAGTGGTTTCATGGGCCGTTATAGGATCATAATTGGATCCCCAAAGATAGGGTATTCATACGCCCCGCAACGCTTCTTAGCTCATTTGCATAGTGCAAATTGAACTTATCGAAATACATACCTGCCCCTAGTGTGAATCCTCCTGAAGTACGTCGAGTTGGCAATGCCATTTCGTACTGACGTCTAAAGCTATAACCCATCATCAAATGCGTTCTTCGCGTGGGTAGGAATTCTATAGAGCCGCTTAAATGGCGTAGGGCAAGGTTCAAATACGATTGAGGATTTAGCTTTTCTTCACCGGTAATAGGATCAATCACAATGTTATTCGGATCATCATACCCCAAATTCGGTCGTTGAATCTGGTCGACAACGAACGTCCATCTGAACGGTGCATATTTCAATTTGTCTCCAACAGCGACGAGCAAATTTAGAGGCAGAGGTTCTCTTTGACCAGCAAAGGTGGTGAGTTGGGTTCCCATGTTTTTTGCCATGATGACAACATCGGGTGAATTTTCAAAGCGACGCATGGCTACCAAATCTGATGCTATTGCCCAACTCTGATAGCTTTCATAGGTGCCTGAGACCAATTTAAAATTGGCCCCTATTTCCCATCCTTGAAATGCGAATAATGAAGTTCCTACGGACATTGCTAAATCTCCGGCAGTAAAGGTCCCAAGTGAGTTTCCCCAGGTATCAGTAGCATTGAACTCCCCGTAGCTGATATTCTGTACTCCCAACATGAAGGCGTGTCCATAAATCTTGCATCCATAGGAAGACTGAAGGAGCTGTATCCCTTCGCCTAAAGCGCCATAGCTAACCTCGAGGTCATATAATGTGCTATCGTTTAATAACAAGGGGTTCTGTAACGCATAGGCACCAACTGCCGCTGGGTTGAGGTAGGCTGTATTCGCCAATGCAGAACTTCCTGCAAAAACACTTCTGTCTAAAAAAGAGAATAAAGACGATCCCCCACTTTGAGCGACAAGGCTCAGTGGAAAGGCAAATGCTATGAGTATTTTTTGGATCAACCGTTCTTTTTTAATGGCTCAAGTTTCTTAGCGCCCTTGACCTTTTGGTCTAAGATAGCCAATTCTAAGACCTCAGACATCTCTTGTACATAATGGAAGGTCATGCCTTTCAGATAGTGTGCCTCGATCTCTTCAATGTCCTTACGGTTCTTATCGCAGAGCAAAATGTTCGTGATTTTAGCACGCTTCGCTGCAAGGATTTTCTCCTTAATACCACCAACAGGCAAAACCTTTCCACGAAGGGTAATCTCTCCGGTCATGGCGAGTTTTGGTGCCACTTTCTTTTGGGTAAACAATGAGGTTAATGCGGTTAAAAGCGTAACCCCGGCACTTGGACCGTCCTTTGGGATTGCACCTTGGGGAACGTGAATATTAATATCATAAGAGGTAAACAATCGCGAATCTATTCCAAGTTGCTCAGCGTTGGATTTGAGGTAGGCAAGCGCGATGGTCGCACTCTCCTTCATAACATCCCCGAGGTTTCCTGTGATAATAACCTTTCCAGTGCCTTTAGCCAGCGAACTTTCAATAAATAAAATATCACCACCTACAGGTGTCCAGGCCAATCCTGTAACTACACCGGCGTGTGTATTGCCTTCATAGATATCACGCTCGCGAGAAGGTCCTAGAATCTTCTCTAGCTGCTCTTTAGAAATGCTTGGTACAGCCTCATTACCCATGGCAACGTCTTTGGCTGTTGAGCGGATCAGCTTGGCTACTTTCTTATCAAGGTTTCTTACACCGCTCTCACGTGTGTATCCTTCGACCAATGATTTCAGCACTGGCTTCGTAATGGAAAATTGGTCCTTTGTCAAACCGTGGTTGTCCAATTGTTTTGGCACTAGGTGCTGTCGAGCAATTTCCACTTTCTCTTCAATGGTGTAACCGTTCACGTCAATGACTTCCATTCGATCGAGCAAAGCAGGCTGAATAGCACCCAAATTATTAGCAGTTGCTATGAAGAAAACCTTACTAAGATCATAACCCATCTCTAGGTAGTTGTCATAGAAGCTATCGTTTTGCTCAGGATCAAGTACCTCTAGCATGGACGACGACGGATCCCCACCTGTACCGTAACTGAGCTTATCAATTTCATCGAGAATGAACACCGGATCATTTGACCCCGCCTTCTTCATGTTCTGCAAAATACGTCCCGGCATCGCGCCGATATACGTTTTACGGTGTCCGCGAATCTCTGCTTCATCACGCAGGCCGCCCAAGGACATTCGAACATACGGTCTTCCCAAAGCCTCAGCAATACTCTTCCCTAAAGACGTCTTTCCTACTCCCGGAGGACCGCCAAGACATATAATAGGACTCTTCATATCGCCCTTGAGTTTCAATACGGCTAGATGCTCTAAAATGCGCTCTTTTACCTTCTCCAAGCCGTAATGATCTTTATCTAGAACCGCCGTAGCTGCTTTTAGATCTATCTCTGACGACCCCTTAGGCTCAAAAGGTAAATCCAGCATAAACTCGAGGTAATTGCGCTGAATAGCAAATTCAGGCATCTGAGGATTCAAGCGCTGCAACTTCTTAATTTCCTTGTCGAAGCGTTCAGCTGTGCTGTCGTTCCAAGTCTTGGTCTTAGCGCGTTGACGCAACTCCTCAATCTCAGTTTCGCTCGAATTCCCACCAAGTTCCTCTTGGATGGTCTTCATCTGTTGGTGGAGGAAGTACTCACGCTGTTGTTGGTCGAATTCGTTTTTGACTTTGTCTTGAATCTCATTCTTGACCTCAAGCATCTTCAACTCCAGGTTCAGACCTTCTAGCACTTTGGTGGCCCGATCCTTCAACTCATCCAGCTCCAGAACCTCTTGCTTTTTATCAAGGGTCATGCTGCTGTTGGATGCAATAAAGTTCAACAAGAACGTATTGCTTTTGATATTATCTAAAGCAGCTTGCGCTTCAGTTGGAATATGCGGGCTGTCCTGAATCAATTGCGCTGCGATATCTTTGATGCTCTCCATTAAAATGTTGAACTCAACATCATCTTCAGCCGGGACAAACTCAGGCAGGAATTCAACCTTCGCTCTATTATAAGGTTCGGTTTGAGTCCATTCGAGGACTTTGAAGCGTTTCTTTCCCTGAATGATAATGGTTGTATTGCCGTCGGGCATTTTGAAACTCTTGACAATCTGCGCTAGGGTTCCTATCGGAAAGACATCAGAGGCTCCGGGGTCTTCGTTGTCGCCATCGCGCTGCGCGATCATCCCAACATACTTAGGCTCCCCGGTAATGCCGCGAATAAGTCGAAGGCTCTTATCACGACCCGCTGTAATAGGAGCTACAACCCCAGGAAAGATAACCGTATTTCTCAATGGGAGAATGGCGAGCTCTTCGGGCAAATCCGTAGAATTAATCTCTACCTCATCGTCTGAAGTCATCAACGGAATAAACTCCGTGCTTTCGTTAATTATATCGCTAAGTGACAAACTGTCCATAATTCAGTGCAACATCTTTACAACCGCATGAAGAATGCAGTCAAGGTGTCATTAAAAGGTTAAAAAAAGGGCACTCTCTCGAGGGCCCTTTATATGGTTCAAAGGCTGTGCCGTAATCTACTGCTCGAAGAATCCAAGACTCATACCGAGCTTTAACGTCAAACACCCGTCCATGGTATTTCTTACGCCTGTATTTGCCTCAAGGTATTCTGCGGTGTAGTTAAATCCTTCGATGTTCGATGCGCTAAATCCGTTGTAGTAAATACCAAAGTTGTAGAACGACTTCAGTGAACGACGAATTCTCCATCCAAAGCCCAAGGTATATCCAACTGTATGACCCGTACCTGGATACAATTCAATTTCTTCTGGGTATTGTGCGTTGGTGTTTAGATTAGGTTGGAAAGTTACTGCATTTACACCAACGTGCACGAAAGGGGTGTGCGAGTGACGACGGTTGTATTTTCCAAATGGAATGAAATGAATGTTGGTGAATACCCCCATTTGAAGAAGCTCTGTATCCACTACATAATCTCTCGTTTCATTGCCGTGAAGATTATCGTGGCTGTACACGCTACCAAAATTTACATCTGCGCCTACACTCAGCAAACTGCTAAAGTTGTATTTCAGCTGGGCACCAGCACCAAATTTTGCCTCTTGCGTGAAGGCGCTCAAAGAATTCCCATTTACATCTCCCAAATAATTCTGAGACATGCCATAACCTCCTAGCTCGAGGAAAGATGTTGGGCGTTGAGCCTGTGCGGAAAATGCAAATAGTGCGAATACCGCCGCAATGAGTACTTTATTTTTCATTCAATCTTGTTTTATCCTTCTCTTAAAAAGACCATGTGATCACCCTCGTGACTATATAGCCTGTAGCCGTCCAAATCAAACGACGCTAACCCAAAAATAGTTTGAATATTCTCTTTAAATATCCATCGGGCCATTAATCCTCTTGCTTGCTTCGAAAAAGCGGATATGGACTTCTGCTCTCCGTTTTTCATTTGCTTAAAATCGACATGAATGGTTGGCACGGTTACCGATTTCCAATCAAATGCCTTAGCATATTCTGTACTGCATAAATTCACAGCAAAACCCGCCTCTTGCTTGTTGAGCCATTTAGTGAGCAACGGTTTCCATAACACATATAGATTCTTGTAATCACCCACACTCAATCTGCTTTGCATCTCAAGGCGATAGGGCACAATATTCATATCTCCATTGACCACACCGTATAACCCACTGATGATCGCCAGGGAATTCTTGGCGCGCTGTAGAGCGTTTGGTCCAAGTGAATATGCATCAAAGCTCTTAAAAGCTTCTCCGGTATATGCAAATAAGCCGGGCAAACCCTGCGAAGGGTCGATGTATTGCTTTTTATCCAAGGACCAGATGTTCTGGACCGTGGTAAATAATGAATCGCTCACCTTGAAAAGCGTTTTCTGCTCTGCCTCACTCAACCCTTGTACGGCCGCGACGATGGCTGCTGTCTCCGCCTTGAAAGTTACGGGTGCAGAGCCTACATAGGAGGCGTTTGATGGAAAGGTTCCCATCCCTTTTGAAGGGGATAGTAATACAATCGGGTTATTCATGGTGTCAAAAATAATAGCAAGACCTAACTTTATGGCCTTGGGCACGGCTTTTGTTCTGCACAATATAAGATGGACGCTATGAAAAAAAGTATACTTCTGCTGTTTTCCGCATTGTTATTGGCAAGTTGCCATGGAGCGCGCTATCACTACAAGCAGGGAAACCGGTATGCAGAGTCCAGAGCCCTAAAGCGCGCAGTAACAGAATATAAATTTGCGCTTGACCGCAAACCCAATAAGGCGAAGTTCGTAACGGCAATGAACACCTACGGTACTGCCCTTCTCGAAGAGCTCTACACGAATTACAGATTTGCAGACGGTAATGATTCTTTATCCGTATACAAGTTTTTAGAGGCTGAAAAATGGACAAATTACCTGAAGCCCTACATCAGCGTAAGTCGCTATGAAGGATTTTACACTCGCGATTATTTGGAGCAGCGAAGTCGCTATATGGCTGGAGTTTATGAACGTTCACATGGGTTGATTCGTGCGAAAGATTACCAGCAGGCACAAAAGCGATTGCGGGAGTTAAATGAATTGGACCCAAAGTATAAAGACGTCAAAAGCCTATTAAGATTCAGTGAGGTAGAGCCCGTTTACACTGCAGCTTTAGAAGAATTTGAAATGGGCAAATACAAAGAAGCCTATTACCGTCTTCAGCCGATGTACAAAAAGTTTCCTGATCAAAACGAGCTGAAGCTATTGATGGACGAAGCGTTGGATCGAGGAATGTATCGAATAGGTATTGTGAGTGATCCAAACCTCACAGGTAAAGAAGCAACTATAAGTGCGGCAGTACAATCGAGATTAATTAGCGAGTTGTACCGATTGGGCGACCCGTTTTTGGAGCTCGTTGACCGTACAAATTTTGACCTCATCCAAGAGGAACAAGAAGCCATTGTGCAGGGAACGACTTCTGATGGGGCATTGACGCAAGAACTTTTATCTGCAAATGCCTACCTGAAAGTAGTCGTAAATGTTGCTGATGAGATTGAAGGTGAATTAGAATCGGAAACCAAGAAAGGCTACGAAAGATTCTATGTGAAGACCAAAAATAAAGAGGGCGAAACAGTAATGACCGCCAAGTATAAAAAGGTGACTTACCGTGAATACTGGAAAGAAAATCGTGTGCATTACATCGCAGAACTTGTACTCACAGATCGAGCGACTTCTAAAATTCTTAGTGTCAATAGTTTTGAATTTGACGAGGAGGACAAAGCACATTACATCAACTACAGCAATGACCAGCTCTTTCCAGGCTACTGGAAATACCAAAGCCGTGACCATCGTTCTGACCATCCTGAAATCGCTGAATTCAAGCGCAAAGAACTCGCTCGACTTCGGAAGGCATCGAAAAGCGTTAAAAGTCCTGCGACTATGCGTAAGGGTGCTATCAACTACTTTGCGCAAAACAGTGCTAAGCATGTACAAACCTTAGATTTGAGGCCATGAGAAAACTACTTCTACTCGCATTAAGCGGCATTTTATTGTGGAGTTGTGGTACGCAAAAGGCGACTGTACCTGAATGGATTGGTGCCAAACCTATCGATGCACGCCGCACCTATGTTTATGGAGTAGGCATGTCGTATATCAACCCAAATACTGCCTATCAACAAGCCGCTCGTTCGAATGCTTTGGCAGATTTAGCCGGTGAGGTGGAGAGTCAGGTGTTTGACGAAAGTCGTTTACTTCAAAAAGAAGATATCGGTGGCTTTTCGTCATCGTTTAGTTCTCAAACTCTGACCACAAGTCACATTAAGTTGGAAGGGTACGAGCTCGTTGATACCTATTCGGATGAACTTAGATACTACGTTCTCTACAAGTTGGACTTGCCTCAATTTTTAGAAGTAAAAGTCAAAAATGACGCGATAGCGCTGGCCTACATCGACGGTAAACTTGAAATTGCAGGCGATTCAGACAGACCCGCCAGCAATCGTTTTCAAGCGTTGGCAGATGCGCTTCAGAAAGCCTTTGACCGACAACTTCTTAAAGATCCAAAGTTCAAGATTGAACTAAATGCGAAGCTTATCAATGGCTTGAGAAGTATTGAAAGCGATCTCACAGGAAACATTCTGCTGCCGGAAACCACAAATTATCTCGGGTTGCCGGATCAATTCTCAGCCGTGCTTAGGCTCAGCGAGGAGGGATTGAATACAGCAATTAAATTAACCTCTAGCTCGGGTAATTTTAGTTTTAACAGTGCACTCGGCTCCATACTTTGCAAGCACACAGGCCGCGAAAATGCCATCATTTTAGAATGTCCGCTAGACTTTAAACGCCTGCTTCCACAAAGCAGCCCACTAGTCCACCTTTGGTTAGAGTCAGCGAGTAACTGGAAAATCAGTGAGAGTCTATTCTTTCAGAACACATTGATACAGGTGGCTGCTCCCCGAGGACTACAAAGTGCTATTTCAGAATCTATTTCGAGCACCTTTAACACGAGCAATGAGGCGCCTTTGGTCCTAGAATTCAAAGGAAATGAAACCACTGAGCGGAACCTAGGAGACCGAACCAAACACATTATCTCCGGAAGCTTTGTACTTAAAAGTGCGAGTAATACAGTGCTATGGTCTAGTCAGCGACTGATGAAATTCGGAATAAGCACCAACCCAGCAGCTGCAAAACAAGCAGCATACGCAGAGTTTGATAAAGACATCCGATTCTTTATTATTCCACAAATCGTTCGCAACCTAGGCTACTAGTTTCCTATGCATGCATAGGATTAATGTGTATATTAGGGATATGAAGCCCGAAAAAACCTTTGATTTCCATATTCGCAAAACTTGGATTCAGATATCCAAGATGTACAACGAACTGGTATCGGCACAGGGCCTTACGACATCTGTAGGCATGGCTCTTCTCAATATTGACATCAAAGAAGGCATTCGCTCCACTGCGTTGGGTCCTAAAATGGGTATGGAGAGTACCTCATTAAGCCGGGTATTGAAGTCTATGGAAGCTCAAGGCCTCATCCATAAGGTGTCAGATCCCAACGATAAAAGATCTGTAGTTATTCGACTAACTGACGCGGGCATTTTGAAACGGAACATCGCACGTCGGGTTGTTCTAGATTTCAACCAGAGCATAGCGGATAGAATAGGCGAAAAGCGTACACAAGAGTTTATTAATACCATGACGGAGATCGGTCATATCATTAGTGCACAGAAGTAGCATCTGAGATTTAGTATACATTTTACTGTGTAGTATTGTTGGCTTTACTACTGCGAATAGAGGTTCTTAAACTGCTATTTTGCCTGAACGAATTCGATAATACACATCCTTCCATGGGCTTGTTTAGACGACATTCGAGGTGTTAAAGGCTTCAACAAATGTGCGTTCAAATTTATTTTTACCACTTCATTATCAGTTAATTAGAAATAGTTAACTTTAGAGAACAAGGGAAACCTAAAACAACTTGTCGAAAGGCGTTCCTTGTGAAATACCTATACACCGCCAACAAACAATGTCAGAAAATAAACATTGTCCTAAATGCCACAGTAACAGTTATGTGAAGAGTGGTATAATCAAAGGACGTCAACGCTATAAGTGCAAGGACTGTAATTATTACTTTACCGTACAGAAGCTCGGTAAACGCATTGATAATTATTATGTCATCAAAGCACTTCAACTTTACGTAGAAGGAGTAAGTTTTCGTGAAATCGAAAGAATTCTTGGGGTATCACACGTTAGTGTCATGAATTGGGTGAAATCTCATGGGATAAAGCGTCCTCTTACTAGAGAAAATTTAAGACCGAGCTATCAACTTCTCAACCATGATGAATTATCAGAATTCACTTCACACCCGGACAATTTAAATGGGCACGGAATGATTATCACTGAAGTAGGTGATAAGTTCATGGTGATTAAATGGAAAAACCAGAAAAAACCGCAACTCGAGCAGTTTTAAATTTCTTCCCTATCGTATCTTCTTGGCCATACAGATCAATGAGTTATGAACCACTACTTGATAAATAGCTTCGACAAATACGAAGAAGTTTACCAAGCCTCAATAGATAATCCTTCTGAATTCTGGGCGGAAATCGCTGGTGAGTTCACTTGGCAAAAGCCGTGGGATAAAACACTAGAATGGGAGTTCAATACTCCAAACGTGAAGTGGTTTCAGGGCGGTGTTTTGAACATCACAGAGAACTGTTTGGACCGTCACCTCGCAGAGAGAGGCGGTGATATTGCCTTGATTTGGGAACCGAATGACCCAAAAGAACAAGAGGTCCGAATGACCTTCAAAGAACTGCATGCTGAGGTGTGTCGCTTTGCCAATGTATTGAAAGCAAAAGGTGTAAAGAAAGGTGACCGCGTAGCGGTATACATGCCTATGGTACCTGAGCTGACTATTGGAGTTTTGGCGTGTGCTAGAATCGGTGCGGTACACTCTGTAGTATTTGCTGGGTTCTCGTCAAATGCCCTTGCCGATCGCATCAACGACAGCCAGTGCGTATGTGTATTAACCTCAGACGGCATGTACCGGGGCGCTAAGGCATTACCAGTAAAAACCACCGTGGACGAAGCCTTGAAAAACTGTACTTCTGTAGAAAGTGTGATTGTGGTCAAGCGCGACGGACGTGAGGTGGAAATGGTAAAAGGGCGTGATCATTGGTATGCAGAGGCTGCAGCTGAAGTGAGCGAAGAATGTGCTCCTGAGCCGATGGACGCCGAAGACATGCTCTTCATACTCTACACTTCAGGATCAACAGGAAAGCCTAAGGGAGTCGTTCATACTTGTGGCGGGTACATGGTCTATGCTGCCTACAGCTTCCAAAATGTATTCCAATACGAGCGCGGCGATGTGTACTGGTGTACAGCCGATGTGGGTTGGATTACTGGACACAGCTATATTATTTACGGACCACTATTGAACGGTGCTACTACGATGATGTTCGAAGGCGTACCTACCTTCCCGGATGCAGGCCGTTTCTGGGACGTATGTGATAAGTATAAAGTAAACCAATTCTATACTGCCCCAACGGCGATCCGGGCTCTTATGGCGTGTGGCAACGAATTCGTAGATCGCGCAGATTTGAGCTCTTTAAAGGTCATAGGTTCTGTGGGTGAGCCCATCAATGCTGAGGCATGGCACTGGTACGATGAAAAAGTCGGACACGGAAATTGTCCTATCGTAGACACGTGGTGGCAAACCGAAACTGGAGGTATTATGATTTCTGGCTTAGGGGCGCACAGTCCACAACGTCCAACCTATGCGGGCCGTCCACTTCCAGGTATTCAGCCGGTTCTTTTGGACGGTGATGGAAATGAAATCACAGGCGACGGTGTAGAAGGTTACTTGTGTGTGAAGCATCCGTGGCCGTCGATGTTACGCACGACATATGGCGATCATGAACGTTGTAAGAACGTATATTTCAGCAATTACGAGGGCCATTACTTTACCGGGGACGGTGCACGTCGTGAGGAAGGAATGTTCCGCATCATTGGTCGTGTAGATGATGTAATAAACGTTAGTGGACATAGATTCGGTACTGCAGAAATTGAAAATGCCATTAATGCCTCTTCAGTAGTCACTGAAAGTGCTGTAGTAGGTTACCCGCACGATATCAAAGGTCAAGGCATCTATGCTTATGTGATCCTGGAAGAAGGCGAGCACAACGCGGATGAGGTACGGAATGATATTGTTAGCACTTTGGTTGCTGAGATCGGCCCTATTGCAAAACCAGATATCATTCAAATCGTACCAGGCCTACCCAAGACACGTTCTGGGAAAATCATGCGTAGAATACTTCGCAAAGTCGCTGAAGGCGATACCAGCAATCTTGGCGATACTTCGACATTACTTGACCCAAGTGTTGTTGAAGTAATCAAACGTGGTGCGAATGAATTAACATGATTGTTTAAAATTTAACAACCTGTCATTTTTTAGACTAAATACCCGCAATTGCCCATAAATGCTTGGTGATGGAGATACTTTTGCCATCCAAAGCACAGCGCAATGACGAAATTTCCATTAAATGATGCAGCGAATTGGGTAGAAGCCTACGGTTCCCCATTGTATGTTTATGATGCCAAAACCATCCGTGGTCAGTACTTCAGAATGAAGCACGCATTTGATCAAGATATCGACGTAGACATCCACTACGCTTGTAAAGCATTGAACAACCTCAACATTCTAAAGCTAATGCGCAGCCTAGGGGCAGGTCTCGATGCCGTTAGTTTGGGAGAAATTGAGTTGGGCTTGCGCGCAGGATTCCAACCAGATCAGATCCTTTTCACCCCTAACGGTGTAGGCATCCATGAGATCAAAGAGGCGGTAGCAATCGGTGTTCAGATTAACATCGACAATCTAGAAACTCTGGAAGAATTTGCTAATGAATTTGGCAATACTGTCCCTGTTTGCGTACGCATCAATCCACACATCATGGCCGGTGGAAATGCGAAGATTTCTGTGGGCCATATCGACTCTAAATTCGGAATCTCTATTCACCAGGTCCGCCACCTGCACCGCATCGTAAATAACATGGGACTGCACGTTCACGGCCTACACATGCATACCGGTTCGGACATCTTGGACATCGATGCCTTTATGCGCGGAGCAAGCCTTTTGATGGACCTTGCACACGACTTCAAAGAACTGACCTACATCGATTTCGGTTCTGGTTTCAAAGTAGGTTACCGTCCAGGTGAAGCCACTACGGATATCGAGAGCTTCGGCGCACGCATGAGTGAACGATTCAAAGAGTTCTGCCTAGAGTATGGCCGCGATCTAAAACTCATCTTCGAACCGGGTAAATTCTTGGTAAGTGAAGCCGGTGCCTTCATCGCTAAGGTGAACAGCATAAAAACGACCCCATCGACCGTCTTTGCACAGGTAAACAGTGGCTTCAACCACTTCCCTCGACCGATGATGTACGACGCCTACCACCACATTGAAAACCTGAGCAACCCTGAAGGGGAGCAACGCCTGTACACCATTGTAGGATATGTCTGTGAAACAGACACCTTCGGTTACGACCGCAAGCTTGGCGAAGTACGAAACGGTGATCTACTCGCCTTCCACAATGCAGGTGCCTATTGCAGCAGCATGGCTTCCCAATACAACAGCCGCGTGCGCCCAGCAGAAATCCTCATTGAAAACAACACCCCGTACCTCATCCGTGAGCGAGAAAACATCGAAGATTTGGTACGAGGTACTGTTGATCACGGACTCTACAACGAGCTACCAGTGAGCGAGGCTACAAACGAGGAGATTACTGTACCTTCGCAGGGATGATCAATATTCGCGTAGCACAACAGCAGGACATGAAGGCCGTATTAGGCCTTATTACTGAATTGGCCATTTATGAAAAAGAGCCAAATGCTGTAATTGTTACCGAACAAGACCTCATCACCCATGGTTTTTCTGAAGGTCGATTCGATTGTTTCGTCGCAGAACACAAGGACCATGGAGTGATAGGTATGGCCCTATATTACCCACGTTACAGCACGTGGAAAGGCCCTACCCTTCACCTCGAAGATTTGTATGTGATGCCTGAATTCCGTCAACACGGGGTGGGCAAGCAACTTTTCGATGCTGTCGTGAAGGTAGCCGCAGAACAGAATGTAGGACGCATGGAATGGACCGTACTCGAATGGAACGATCCAGCGTTGAACTTTTATAAAAAATACGACGCTTCCCTAGACCCTGAGTGGCATTTGGGAACGTTGACCAGAGAACAATTAGCGCAATACAAATGAGCACACCGCTAGTCTTTAAATTTGGTGGTGCATCGGTAAAGGATGCACAGAGCGTACGAAATGTAGCCAGTATCATTGGCCAATTCAGCCAGCGTCCCATGGTCGTTGTCGTCAGCGCGATGGGCAAGATGACCAATGCTTTTGAAGAGGTGGTAGCCGCATGGAGTAACGGAAATTTATCCGTGGCCAATGCAAAAATTGACGCTATCGATACCTTCCACCAAAGTATCATCAATGAACTCTTTGAGGACCCGACGGAAATTAACGAGCATGTAGCAGCTCTGATTGCCAGCATTAGAGACGGTCTGGATAAACAAGATATTTCTTACGGCGAAGGCTACGACTACATTGTGCACCACGGAGAATTAATCTCCACCCGCATAATTGCAGCCTACGTTGGTCAGGAAGTACCTACCGTTTGGCAGGACACACGCGAACTGTTAAAAACCGACGATCAATTCCGCCGTGCTACGGTCCAATGGGAACAAACCGGCCTTGCCATCCGCTCAAACATTGCCCAAGACAAGGTCAACCTCGTACAAGGGTTCATTGGCTCCTCTCCAAACGGGCGCCCCACTACCCTAGGTCGCGAAGGATCCGATTATACCGGCGCCGTATTCGCTTTCTGCCTCGGTGCAGATAGCCTCACGATTTGGAAAGATGTTCCTGGAATGCTGAACGGAGATCCAAAGACCTTTGCTAATACCCAAAAGATTGATGCATTGCCGTTTAATGAAGCCATTGAATTGGCCTTTTATGGCGCCTCAATCATCCACCCGAAGACCATCCAGCCGCTAAAGAAGAAGGGCATTCCATTGCACATTAAGAGCTTTGTAGACCCTGCGCTCTCAGGCACTACCATAGGTGGAGTAGACCGCCCAGAACCAGAGGTTGCCAACTTCATCTTGAAGAAAGACCAGATCCTTCTGCAGCTCAGCACCAAAGATTTGGCCTTTATCGCCGAGCACCACCTCAGCGCAGTATATCGCCTGTTTGCCGAGCAAGGTGTCGTGGTAAATTTGATGCGCAACACTGCCACAAGAGCCATGTTCTGTATCAACAATGACGCGATTATCGTTCCTAAAATGTTAGCTGAACTCACTGGTCAATTCGACCTCGAGCTCACTTCTTCTGTTGAACTGCTGACCATCCGTCACACCAATGAAGCGGATGAAACACGCGAAACAGAAGGTCTAGATATCTTATTGGAACAACGAACGCCAGATACGGTCCAATTCGTTTTCAAGCGCTTCTAATAAGCCTTTAACGCCTCCATCACTTTGGCTGCCAAACCGCGGCTCATCTTCTCAAAACTCTCTTTGGTCCAACCCGCAATGTGGGGACTCAAGAGTACATTTTCACGCTGCAGCAGTCTTTGCAAAGTCAGAGGTAATTCGTCTTCAAACAAGCTCGTAAAGCTCGATTTCTCGTACTCCAACACGTCAAGACCCGCACTCAGCACCCTGCCTTCATCCATGGCCGCTAACAAATCGTCCGTCTTGAGAATAGGACCGCGGGCTGTATTGATGAAGTGAATAGGCTTCTGAAATCCAGCAAAGAATTGTGCATCCGCTAACCCTCGAGTCTCTTCCGTCAATGGCAAGTGCAAACTAACCACCTCTACCTCTGCTTGCAATTCTTCCAAGCTCACCTCCCTAATGCCTTCGGGCGCAAAATCTTGTTTGTATTTATCATAGGCAAGTACCTTCACACCCATAGCGCTCAGCAACTGAGCAAATTCACTGCCCATCACGCCATACCCAATGACACCCACAGTAAGCGACTGTAATTCGCGTCCTTTGTTGGGTTCACGTAACCACTTGCCTTCCTTAATTTCCCTGTGAACACGCGGAAGATGGTTTAGCAAACTGAGCAACATACCCAGCGCGTGTTCCGCCACTGCACGCGCATTCCCTTCGGGAACGCGCTGGCACGAAATACCGCGCTTTTCAGCTTCGGTGAGGTCTATATTTTCTAGACCCGCGCCAAGGCGACCAATGACTTTCAAAGAAGGGAATTGGCTTAAAAAATGCGCATCAACACGCATGCGTGAGCGGATGATTAAAACTTCAGCATCGCTATTGTGTGCGGCTAAGTTTTCCAGAGGCGCAGAATACTCCCGCACGAGAGTGAGGCCGCCCGCTTGCAAATCTTGCTCTAGCAGCGGATGGGTATCGTCAAGGAGAAGCGCCTTCATTAGTATCCGATAATCAATCGGCCAATCTGGAAATAGATGATCAGACCGATCACATCGTTTGCCGTTGTGATAAATGGTCCCGTTGCCAAGGCTGCATCGACTTTAAACCTGTCGAGCATCAGTGGAATAAACGTTCCAAAGAGAGAAGCAAAAACAATCACTGTAAGTAGCGAGGTGCTCACAGTCAAAGTGATAAGCTGGTCGTATCCTAGGAGCAATCCTGCACCGAACATCACGAGCGATAAGATGAGACCGTTGAACAGACCCACAGCCAATTCCTTGGTCAATTTTTGAATGATGTTGTTCTCCTTTCTGTCGCTCGCCAAGGCTTGCACAACAATCGCCGAGGATTGTACACCCACATTACCCGCCATTGCCGCAATAAGTGGCATGAAAAAGGCCAATGCAGGAACTAGTTGAATGTCCTCTTCGTTTTTACCAATGATCAGGGCAACGATGAGTCCACCAAAGAGTCCGATTAACAGCCAAGGGATGCGTGCACGAGTAACTTCATATACGCTATCGTCGCTTTCTACCTCATCGGTTAGACCCGAGGCCAATTGGTAATCGCGCTCTGCTTCTTCACGAATGAAATCGACCACATCATCCAAGGTAATTCGACCAAGAAGCTCTCCGGCGGCATTGACCACAGGAATGACAAACAGATCGTACTTCTGCATCATGTTCGCGACCTCCTCAGCAGGAGTGGTACTGAGTACCGTATGTTCGATTGGGCGGTACAGCTCAGAAATAGGAGCCGTGCGTTGCGCGGTCAAGAGCTTCTTTAAGCTCAATGTTCCGACTAAAATATCATTATCGTCAACCACGTAAACAGCGTGGACACGGTCAATGTGTTCTGCCTGGGAACGCATCGCGGCCACACAGCGAATGGCTGTAAGACTTTGGTTCACCACAACAAGCTCGGTGGCCATTAGGGCACCGGCCGTATCTTCTTCGTGAGTAAGTAGTTGGGCAATTTTCTTGGCTTGCTCCACATCTTCCACTTGAGAAAGGACCTCTTTGGTCATGTCCTCCGGAAGTTCAGAAAGCATATCCGCAGCATCATCGGAATCCATATTCCCGACCAACTCTTGGGCAATTTCCTCTGCAGAATAGGTGGCTACCAGCTCACCACGCTCCTCTTCATCAAATTCAACAAGGATATCTGCGGCCAATTCAGGATCGATTTTCTCAAAGAAAGCCGAACGTTCTTCTGCTACGAATGTCTCCAACACCTCCGCCATATCTGCAGGGTGGATACCTTCAATGATTTGCGCGAACTCAGCCTCATTGGTCTCCCCCAAGGCCTTCACAATACGCGCTCTAATGCTCATTTCTTCCATCTTCGATCGCAGTTAAAAGTTCAACAAATTCCGTATGAGACAATTGCTCTGCTCGCTTGCTAAGATACGGATGCTCGAAGCCTTCTGGCAAGTTAAGCACTTTCAAGGCATTGCGCAGGGTTTTTCTTCTCATGCCGAAAGCAGCCTTAACACCGCGCTTCAACAGCTTGAAATCTATATCCGGATCTTCGGCCTTGCGCACCATATGCATCACCCCACTATCTACCTTAGGAGGAGGGTTAAACACACCTGGTGGCACGGTAAAATCATAGGTCAAATCGTAGTAGGCTTGACAAAGCACTGAAAGGATCCCATAGGTTTTATTTCCCGGTGGCGAACACAAGCGCTGAGCGACCTCCTTTTGGAACATACCCCCAAAAAGTGGAATTTGATCCATGTGTTCCAACACCTTAAAAACAATCTGCGAACTGATGTTATACGGGAAGTTTCCCACCAAGGCGAATTTCTCGTCGCCAAACGTTTTCGAAGGGTTCCATCTCAGGAAATCTTCTTCTAGAATACGGGCACTTAAGGTATTATAATGTGCTTTGAGATAGCTGACGCTCTCGTCGTCAATCTCTACGACCCAAGTCTCAATAGAGGGATTGTCCAGCAAGTATTTGGTCATTACACCCATACCTGGACCAATCTCCAAGACCTTTTCAACGCCTTTGAAAGGAACGACATTGGCAATGCGTTCTGCAATGCTTTCATCCTTTAAAAAGTGTTGACCTAAGTGCTTTTTTGCACGTACTTGACCTCTATTATTCATGGTGCAAAGGTAGTGCTTTGTGACGGCCTTCGTCTCATTCATTAACCGTAACTTAGAGGCACCTATAACAGAACTAATACCACTGACCATGGTACAACCAACCACCCTCGGCGAATTCATCGTCGAAAATCAGAAGGATTTCCCCTTCGCAACGGGCGATTTATCGCAACTACTCACCTCTATTCGCTTGGCCGCAAAAGTGGTTAATCGAGAAATCAACAAAGCTGGATTAGCAGATATCCTAGGCGCTATGGGCCAGGATAATGTCCAAGGCGAGGCCCAACAAAAACTCGATGTGATGGCCAACGACACCTTCATGCGAGCTTTGCGCTCCATGGGACAAGTATGTGGCGTAGCTTCCGAAGAAGAAGAGCATTACATCAGCTTTGACGACGATATTCACAGCGATGCGAAATACGTGGTTTTGATGGACCCGCTTGATGGATCTAGCAACATCGATGTCAACGTAAGCGTGGGGACCATTTTCTCTATTTACCGCAGAATTACCCCGACAGGAATACCCGTGACCTTGGAAGATTTCTTACAGCCCGGCGATGCCCAAGTTGCCGCTGGATATGTCGTTTATGGCTCTTCCACAATGCTTGTTTACACTACCGGAAACGGTGTAAATGGTTTTACGTTAGATCCATCCATTGGCGTTTTTTGCTTGTCGCACCGGGACATGCAAATTCCAAAATCGGGCAACATCTACAGTGTAAACGAAGGAAATTATGTGCATTTCCCAAAAGGAGTTAAGGAATACATCAAGTATTGCCAGCAATATGATGAGGCAACCGGCAGGCCCTATACCTCAAGATATATTGGCTCTTTAGTTTCTGATTTTCATCGCAATCTTATCAAAGGTGGGGTGTATCTTTACCCCACAGGAACGATGGCACCTAACGGTAAGCTTCGCCTGTTGTACGAGTGTAACCCACTCGCATTTATAGTTGAACAAGCAGGCGGTACTGCCACGAACGGTAAACAGCGAATTTTAGAACTCCAACCCAGCGAATTGCACGAGCGAGTTCCATTCTTCATCGGTTCACCGGAAATGGTGGATATGGCTCATGCGTTTTTACGCAGGTACGAAGAAGAATAAAACTTGGAAATAGCAGATTTACTATCCCGCTACCACAGCCACCCTTTAGTTGAACAGCTCACCACAGCGCATGGTGCAAAGAAGAATATTGCCTTAGGATTTAATGCGGCCGGAGGCTCTCATGCGGCCGTTTTAGCTGCTGCAACTTACGAGCGTACGGGAGGTATGCAGTTCATTATCACCAATAGCAAGGAAGAGGCTGCCTACATTCAAAACGACATTGAGAAGCTGCTCCCTTCTGTAAAGAGCTACTTCTACCCTGCATCCTACCGCAGACCTTATGAAGTGGAAACCACGGATAATGCGAACGTGTTGCTCCGTGCGGAGGTGTTGAACCACCTAAGTGCCCGCCGAAAGGCTCCTATTCTCATTTCTTACCCCGATGCCTTATTCGAGAAGGTGGTGACGAAAAAGGAATTGGAAACCAATACCCTCAAAGTGAATCTTGGGGATCAGCTCAGTCTGGATTTTCTCAACGAGACCCTCTTTGAATACCAGTTTGAACGCGTAGATTTTGTCGTTCAACCGGGCCAATTCTCCGTTCGTGGGGGCATCGTGGATATTTTCTCTTTTTCTAAGGACCATCCGTACCGGGTAGAGTTCTTTGACGACGAGGTAGAGAGCATCCGCTTCTTCGATATTGAAACACAGCGTACTGTGGGCAAGGCGACGAAAATGAGCATTGTCCCCAACGTAGAGAACAAAACATTTTTGGAAAGTCGTGCCTCATTGCTGAGTTACCTCCCAAAGGAAACACAACTCTGGATGGATACTCCGTCCATAGCCGTAGCAAAGCTTGACCGATTGATGGAGCTCGCCCACGAGCGTTACGAGGAACTTGGGGATACGGTTCATCGTGCAGCCCCAGGAGAGCTTTTTATCAGTGGAGATGCATTAAAGCGGGGCTTACTAGAATTTTCCCGCGTCGAATACGGGCGTAGTGAATGGACTTCAGAAAAGTTGGAGAGCAAGGCATTGCCACAAAGGGCGTTTAACAAAGATTTCCAGCTCTTAGCTCAGACTTTATTGCGAAGTGAGAAGGAAGGCATTGAAACCGTATTGATGTGCTCGAACCCGAAGCAAATCGAACGCTTTCACGCGATTTTCGAGGACTTGGAATTGGCGCCAAAGTATGAGACGACGGTGGGTGCATTGCATGAAGGGTTCGAAGATGAATTGGCCAAGACGTACCTCTATACCGATCATGAAATTTTTGACCGTTACCAACGATTCAACATCAAAAACGGCGCAAAAAAGAAACAGGCTATTACCCTCGAGCAGCTCAACGCACTAGAGTTTGGGGATTATGTGACGCACGTAGACCACGGGGTTGGAAAATTCGGTGGACTCCAGAAGGTCGATAACAACGGAAAAATTCAGGAGGCCATCAAGCTTGTTTACCGCGACAACGACATTCTTTATGTAAGCATCCACTCCCTGCATAAGATCAGCAAATACAACGGCAAAGACGGGACCGCACCTACCCTTCACAAGCTCGGATCAGCGCAGTGGCAGACTCTTAAGAAGAAGACGAAAGCGAAGGTGAAAAAGATTGCCTTTGATCTGATCCAGTTGTACGCCAAGCGCCGCGAAGCGATTGGATTCCAATGTGCGCCGGACGGATACTTGCAGCATGAGTTGGAGGCGAGCTTTGTCTTTGAAGATACGCCAGATCAAATGTCTGCCACGGAAGCCATCAAAAAAGACATGGAAAGCAGGATGCCCATGGACCGATTGATCTGTGGAGATGTAGGCTTCGGAAAAACAGAAATCGCCATACGAGCTGCATTTAAGGCCGTTGCTAATGGTAAACAGGTGGCTGTATTGGTGCCGACAACTGTTCTTGCCTTCCAACACTTTAAGACCTTCACTAAACGACTGGACGGATTCCCGGTAAACGTAGATTACATAAACAGGTTCCGAACTGCGGGCCAGCAGCGCGAGACGCTAAAAAACCTTGCAGAGGGCAAGGTGGACATCCTCATCGGCACCCACAAACTGGTGAGCAAGAGCGTCGAGTTTAAGGACCTGGGTCTTTTAATCATTGACGAAGAGCAGAAGTTTGGTGTTGCTGTGAAAGACAAGATTAAAACGCTTAAGGTCAATGTCGACACACTAACACTGACGGCAACGCCCATTCCGCGTACGCTACAGTTCTCACTGATGGCAGCTCGTGATCTGAGCGTGATGACTACCCCACCGCCGAACAGACAGCCTATTGAAACGGAGTTGGTCGGTTTCAATGAGGAAGGCATCCGCGACGCGATTAGCTATGAAATTCAGCGCGGCGGCCAGGTGTTCTTCATCAATAACCGGGTAAGTAATATTGGGGAGGTCGCTAGTATGGTGAACCGATTGGTTCCGGATGCCCGCGTGGCCATTGGCCACGGACAGATGGAGGGTAAAAAGCTTGAGAAAGTCATGCTCGACTTCATGGACGGCAAATACGATGTACTCGTGGCTACTTCGATCATTGAAAGTGGATTGGACGTACCAAACGCGAACACCATCATTATCAATAATGCCAACCACTTTGGAATGTCTGATCTTCACCAAATGCGCGGTCGTGTGGGTCGTTCCAACAAGAAGGCGTTTTGTAAGTTGATCACCCCTCCTATGAGTACCTTGACTGATGAGGCACGAAAAAGATTGCGTGCGCTCGAGCAATTCACCGACCTGGGTTCAGGGTTCAAGATTGCCATGAAAGACCTTGAGATTCGTGGTGCCGGCGATATGCTGGGCGGCGAACAGAGTGGGTTTATCACGGATATGGGCTTTGACACCTACCAGAAAATTTTGGCGGAGGCTGTAAAGGAATTGAAGGAGAACGAATTCAAAGATCTCTACGAGAAAGAGAACAAGGACAAGGGGTCCGATTTTGTGGACGAGGTACAGATTGATACCGACTTGGAATTATTGATCCCGGATAACTACGTGAACAACATCGAGGAGCGACTAAAGCTTTACCAGCGATTGGGCGAACTCACAGAGGAGGAAGATCTGCAGTTCTTTGAAATGGAATTGGAAGACCGATTCGGCCCTATCCCGCCGTCTGTTGCAGCACTTCTATACTCAGTACGCATTAAGTGGCTGGCCAAGCATATTGGCTTCCAGAAGCTCATTATCAAGATGGGTAAGTTTATCGGGCACTTTGCTGCCGAGAACAACAGCGAGTATTACCAACTGCCTATTTTCTCTGCCATCCTGGGTTACTTACAGCGCAACCCGCGTAAGGTTCAAGTGAAACAAAAGGGAGAGAAACTCACCTTTGTCGCACAGAACATTATCGAGTTACAAGACGTTCATCAGATGTTGAGCAGCATCGTTGAATTGGAAAAACCTGTAGAAGTTTAATGAAGATTCAAGACTTTATTGATTCAAGATTGGCGGAATTGGCCAATTATAAAAAGCAATTTGAAACTGCCTTTTACTTCCTTGAAGAGGACGAATTGTTTTTCATCCCCGAGGGCGAAAAATGGTCGGCCATTGAGTGCATTGAACACATCAACAACGTGAATGAAGGCTATTTGCCGCAGCTCACCAAGGTCTGTCAAGCGGAGGAAGCAGAGCAAAGTGAAGAACTCACACTTAGTTGGTTTCAGAAAAAAGCGCGCGGATGGATGTCACCATTGAGCAAACCTGAGGCACGAAAAATTCGCGCACCTAAAAAGCTACAACCGCGACGCATTCAAAATCCAGAACTGAAGCTCAGTGCTCAGAAGGTAATGGAGAACTTCATTTCTGACCTAAGTCAGATCGAAAAAATCTTGCGCATCATTCCACACAGCCCTGAGCTCAGAAATACCAAAGTGATGAGCGCCGCTCCTCCCATCAAAGTCAAAACCCTGACCGGATTAGAAATGATGATACCGCACATCGGTCGTCATTTGGAACAAGCCGAGCGCATTTTGAATGGTGGACGATTGGCTAAAGAAGCACAGGTCGAGAATCCTGACCTGATCTTCCCTACACGCGAAGTAGAGAAAGAGTAAGGGTCAATTCAGCTGGAAAGACAGCATAAAAACCATAAAAAAACCACATAAAAAAACCCCCGCGGCCGACGGCCGCGGGGGTTTTTAGTTGAATTATTTTTTCGACTCCTACATCACCTTAATCCAAAGCTTTCCGTTATACTGACCGTTAAAGCCTGTATTACGCGCTTGGTTAGCAGCATTGTAGTTATTGAATTTCAATAGGAATACGTAGTACATGTTGTTGTTCGGATCCTGGAAGATGTCTGAACCTACGCCTTGAGCACGAAGCTTGTTCTGTAGTTTCACAGCATTATTTCTTGATCCAAATACACCTGCAGTCACATAATACCCTTGTGAACCTGGCTGAACGTTTCCAGCGTATTGGTTCGGGTTGTACCCTGTGATGTTTGAATTCACTGTACCTCCACCTTGCGAGGTCTGTGGATACATATTGCCACCGGCACCAGTATTAGGATCAAACCCTCCATTAACTGAAGCAGCATCGTTGTTCATTCTACCACTAGTAGCTCCATTAGCCGCAGCTTCATTGGCAGCCGCAGCAGCAGCTTGAGCGGCAGCTTGACTTAGTTCGCCTTTAATGGCTTCCTTCTCTGAATCAAACAGCGATTTCTGTTGCTCGGTAATCTCGTCTTTAAACTCGTCCAAACGGTCATTTAAAAGATCCTCTAGGTCACCAGATTGACGACGTTGACGGTCCTTCAATTTCTTGATTTCATTTTCTAGACGCTTGTCTTTCTTACTCTCACCGAAGGTGTAACGCAACATGAACTCGTGCGAATTACCTAAAGCAAAACCATAAGTGTTGAGCGAGAAGTCATATGCATAGCCAAGGCTGATATTTTCTGTGACATGTACACCAGCATTACCAGTAACCGCATAAGATGAACGGTAGGCTGCACCCACGTAGAAGTACTCCTTGTGGTTAAACATCAAACCAGCATCTACCTGAGGGATGGTTACCTCATTAGCACGAATAGTTACAAATGGGCTTAAGGTCATCAACCCTTTCTGAAGCTGTACATCGTAGGCCGTATTTACCACATAGTGACGCATGTAGTGGTACTGATAAGGACTATTAAAGTTATCGCCAAAGTCAACCTTAGGCGCCAATAGGTTTGGTACTGCAGCACCAATATTGAAATCACCAAACTTCAAATTGAAACCAAAGTTCAAATCAAATTTTGAGCTGTTTAATTGGCTGTAAAGAACTGGATCCAATTCATCCGGCACGCGAATGCCCGCTACATTAATGTTGTTATTTACATATCCAGCACCCAGACCAAGACTCAAACTGTTTTGGTCAGTGAATTTCACGTGCCAAGCGTAAGAGCCGTAGAATCCTGAACGACTAACAATATCAGTAACATCATTAAAAGCGTAACCGCTGTATCCAAACTTCAGATCATTTTGATTTCCGTTAAACGCCATGAATTGCGTTTCAGGAGCTCCTTGAATATCCGTCCATTGACGGCGATTAAGAATTGAAATCTCGGTCTTACCCTCAATGCCACTGAAGGCAGGGTTAAACAAGTAGGCCGTATTCAAATAACTTGAAATAAGCGGTAATTGCTGTGCATTGGCAGTTAGACTTCCAACCAACAATGCGAAAATAAATAGTTGCTTTCTCATGATTAGAAGTTGTTAAGGATGGTTACTGCTGCCTTGACCCTTATATTATTCTCAAAGGTTAAGACATAATAATAGGTACCGTCTTTCAACTGCGCACCACCGTCGGTGGTTCCGCCCCAAGCATTGTTATACACTTCTTGGTTGTAGACTGGTGTACCCCATCGAGTATAGACTGTGAACTCGCATGCATCGCCGTTTGTCACACCTGCGAGGTCTAGAACATCATTATTTCCATCGCTATTAGGTGTAATGACATTCTGAAGATTTCCATAAATATCAGCGATGATGACATTGGTGTCTTGCTCACTAACGAAGACCTGTACGCTTGCCGTATCCGTACAACCGTTGATGTCTTCAACTTGAATGAAGTACGTAATAGTATCTACAGATGGGATGGCCATTGTGCTTGAACCAAGCTGGTTGCTGTAGTACGAAGGCGCATCTGCAAACCAGTAGTAGCTAGTACCACCTGTTGAGCTCAGCGTTGTACTCTCTCCAGGGCTGATTACTTGAGGAGAAGCCGTAGCAGTTGCCACCAAGGTGTAATTGTAGACATCCAAAGTATCGATCGTTTTACACTGATTCACACCAAAAGCTTCGATCACATATTGTCCGGGAACACTCAAGAAATTCTGCTTTCCAACAAACAATCCACCGTTCCATGCAAAGTTCAAGGCGTTGCTCTGAAGAGAGACCAAAACACTATCGTAGATACAAACGCCTAACGAATCACCAGGCAGGATGGATATGGTTGGGAACGGCACAAAGTTCACTGTGGTTTCATTCGAAATGTAATCACAGCTTTCGTTGGTCAATACCAAGCGATAATCTGCTGTATCTGCTACAATAGAGGTATCTACCGTCAACCAAGGGAGCGTATCGTTTGCCAAATTCAGCCAGTTTGCACTTCCCGAAGGATAGGCAATTTGCCACTGGTATTCCCAAGAATCATACAAAACAGTATCAGTAGCTGTTAGAAGTGTTGAATCTGTCAAACACAAAGTTGTTGTCGGTAATGGTTGACCTGGCCATGGTTGGTTGATTACTACTGTAGAAGGAACTGTATCAACTATTACCCAGAAAGCGTTTGAAGTATCCACACAACCTCCAGGGACAGAAGTCACCTCCAAATACCACTGGCTGGTCGTATCCACATCAATGGCAGCTGTAGTATCGCCCGTGTAATACCATACTGTATCACCGAAAATATCTACACTATCTGCTTTTAACCAATTGAACTCGTACCCCAAGATCCCAGGAGAAGGGAAAGCGAAATATTCCAACGTTGCAACAGTTCCCTCACACATACGGATGGAATCCATGCCGATGTAGTTGATACCTGCACCGCCATTAGCAAATACTTCACTACCTGGCTGGTAGGAGTTTACAATTGTATCCTCCGAAGTCGCGTTACAAAGGTTCGAGCTTACCTCAATACCGTAGGTTCCTGAAGCCGTCACGAATAACGTATCATTGGTTTCACCGGCAATTGCGCCACCACCGCTTAACCATTGGTACGTGTAACTTTGACCTGTTGGTGCTTGATTTGCTACCAAAAGTGCGGTATCGCCTTCACAGAAAGTGATCTCACCGGCCTTATCGAACCAGTTGTATGCGGTAATACCTGTGGTAGGATTTGCGCCAATGATAACGTTTGAAATGGTATCTGAAATCACGACTGGATTTGAACTTACCATTCTAAACTTGTAAACACCTTGCGGAATGTTGTCTGGAATTAAGACATCAATCTCATTTAGAGTACTCACACCATAAGCAAGTAATGGGGAGATCGATACGAAAGTACCGTTGAAGCTTCCCGTATTATCGCTCATCTCAACGGAGAACGTGTTGCCAACGTTGAAAGGAGAGGTAATTTCAAAAGCCATGATCAGCGAATCACCTTGACACGCTTGAAGACTGATGGTTGGAGTGGTCGTGCTTTGACTAAAAGCGGATAGGCCTCCCAACAAAAAAGTCAATGAGAGTAAAAACTTTCTCATGTAGAATTGTTTTGGGTTCAGTGTTATTGCAATGAATGCTTAACAAAGCTAATTTCGTACTTGTTTAACAATAACCGTGCTACATTTACTCATTAATCAACCTTTTCTATCAACAAACACCACGCATGAAGCAAGAACTCAGTCAAAGACTCATAAAAGACTTAGAAAATTTCGATACAATTAGCGGTGTTGAACTGCAAAAATCTTTAGTGCAGTGGTTAGACAAAGAAGTCTCTTATTACAACTGGACAGGGTTTTACTTTATGAACGACGAGAAGCAGCAACTGGAGATAGGTCCCTATGTTGGGGCATACACGGACCATACGGTGATCCCTTATGGCAGAGGAATCTGCGGCCAAGTTGCGGTAAGCGGTAAAACCTTTGAAGTGCCAGATGTCCATGCCCAAGACAATTACCTCGCATGCAGCCTTGCAACGAAAAGTGAGATTGTAGTACCCATTTACAAAAGAGAAAATCTCGTCGGTCAGATAGATATAGATTCACACGAACTAGACCCATTTACCCAAGAGGACCACGATCTATTAGAAGCAGTGGCCAATTTTGTCGCGCAAAGGCTCTAAGCCTGCATGCGTATCGCTTCCACAGGATCTAATCTAGAAGCCATCCATGCGGGAATAAATCCAGAAATTAATCCAATGACCCCGCTCAGTCCGAGCCCAACAATAATATTTCTGGTGCTTAAGAATATGTCGAAATCAAAGGCTTTTGCAGCTGCCAAAGCACCGAGATAAACTAGGAACAATCCAGCAGCTCCTCCCAGCAGACATAAGACAATACTCTCGGTCAAAAACTGAATCAAGACCACGAAGTTTTTCGCACCAAGTGCTTTTTGAACGCCTATTTCGTTGGTACGCTCACGGACACTCACGAACATTATGTTGGCAATCCCAAAACCGCCAACAAGAATGGAAAAACCGCCAATCACGGTGCCCACAAGGCCTAAGACACCAAACAATCCATCCAATTGATTTGAGATCAACGAAGGGTCGTTCAGCGCAAAATTATCGTCCGCACCTGGACGAAGGCGACGAATAGAACGCATCAAACCGGTTAATTCGTCTTTCAATTGAGCCAGAGAAATTCCTTCCTTCGCACTGACCATGATAAGGTTGCCGTCGTTTTTATCTGTATTCACCACGGTTCGTACGAACTTGAACGGCACAAGAACCATCTTATCGTAACTCTGTCCGACCAAGCTCTCTCCTACCTTTTCAAAAACACCAATGACCGTTAGTTTCTGTCCACGAATAGATATCTGTTCGCCCAAGGCACTTTCGCCCCCTGGAAACAAACCTTCTTGAATATTGGCACCGATGATACAATAAGATTTTCCGCCATACATTTCATTTTCAGTGAAATAGCGACCTTCCTTAAGATCAAAATCCCAGATTTGATTGTACTCGTAAGTGATTCCCAAGACCTCAACACCACCTGCATCCATACCGTTGCGCTTGGCAGTAGCTCCGCCTAATGAAGTACCAAATGCAACGTTTTCAGCATATTGAGAACGCTTCCTCACAAGATCGCTTTCTTTACTTAAAGGCACTGGGCGATTGAGATACTTCCACCAAGCGTATTCGCCACCGCCGCCCCAAGGCCATTTTTGGACATAAACGACATTATCACCGAGCTGACTAACGCTGTCTCGAATGTTTTTCTCTAAAGAATCAACGATCGAATAAACCAAGATGATTGCAAATATCCCTATGGTGATTCCAAGTAGGGAAAGAAAGGTTCTCAATTTGTTTACTGTCAGTGAAATAACAGCGAAAATCAAGCTTTCTTTAATGAGGCGAATGAGAACAATCACGAGGTAGTGGGTTTCTCTCAAAATTAGAGAGAAAAGCGCACAAAAAGGCACCAATTATGCTACTTTTGCACTTTCTCATTATTTACACAACAATCTTGAACGATATGCGCATTAAAAACGCTCTCATTTCAGTTTTTCACAAAGACGGTCTTGGACCTATTGTCGACGCACTAAATGCTGGTGGAACAACTATTTATTCAACTGGTGGAACACAAGCCTTTATTGAAGGCCGTGGCATCACGGTGGAGCGTGTTGAAGATTTAACATCCTACCCTTCTATCTTGGGAGGGCGTGTTAAAACATTGCACCCAAAAGTTTTTGGCGGCATCCTTGCGCGTAGAGATAATGAGAGTGATCAAGGACAAATGAACGAGTTCGAGATTCCATATTTCGACTTAGTGATTGTCGATCTATATCCTTTCGAAGCAACCGTAGCTTCTGGCGCACCGGAACAAGATATTATCGAGAAGATTGATATCGGTGGTATCTCATTGATTCGTGCTGCAGCAAAGAACTTTAAAGATTGTTGGATCATTTCCAACATGGGACAATACGAAGATGCACTTGCAGTGTTGAACTCTGAGGAAGGTGCAACGCTAGAAACAAGAAGACGCTATGCGCTTGAGGCTTTTGACGAAAGCAGCAACTACGATACCGCCATTTATCGTTACTTCGCTGGTGACCGTCTGGATCTTAAAATGAGCGGACGTCAGAAACAAGGTTTACGCTACGGTGAAAACCCGCATCAGGAAGCAGCCTACTTCGGCAACCTCGATGATGCACTCGAGCAAATCCACGGTAAGGCATTGAGCTACAATAACCTTCTAGACATCGACGCTACCGTAAACCTTATTCGCGAGTTTGAAGAGACGACCATTGCAATCATCAAACACAATAACGCTTGTGGTTTAGCTACACGCCGATCTCTTGCAGAGGCATGGGACGATGCATTGGCTGGTGACCCTGTGAGTGCTTTCGGTGGTGTGATTGCTGCAAATAGAGTTGTAGATAAAGCCACTGCCGAGAAGATGAATACATTGTTCTTCGAAGTTTTAATGGCTCCTGGATACGATGAAAACGCTCTAGAGATCTTGAAAAGCAAGAAGAACCGCGTACTTCTCATCTTGAAGGACTACGAAGTTCCTGCATACAACGTACGCACTGTTCTAAATGGAACCTTGGTACAAGCAAGAGACGCAAAATCAGAGCGCGCAGCAGATATGGAGACTGTGACGAAGGTTGCACCTACAGCGCAGCAGCTCGAAGACCTCGAGTTCGCAGCAAAAATCTGTAAGCACACAAAGTCCAATACGATCGTCTTGGCCAAGGGCGGCCAATTATTGGGATCAGGAACAGGCCAAACATCTCGTGTAGATGCTTTGAACCAAGCCGTGGAAAAAGCAAGCCGCTTTGGTTTTGACCTTAGCGGAGCAGCTATGGCGTCAGATGCATTCTTCCCGTTCCCGGATTGTGTAGAGATTGCAGATAAGGCTGGAATCACTTGTGTCGTTCAACCTGGGGGCTCAATCCGAGACAAGGAAAGCATCGCTTATTGCGACGAGAATGGATTGGCAATGGTTACCACTGGAATACGTCACTTCAAACACTAATTTTTATTACCTTCAAGCCATGGGTTGGTTTAGTTTCATGACAGAGGATATAGCGATTGACTTGGGTACAGCCAATACGCTTATCACATATCAAGACAAGGTGGTTGTTGACTCGCCATCTATTGTCGCACAAGACAGAAGAACAGGGCAAATAATTGCTGTGGGTAAGGAAGCGCGTCAGATGCATGGCAAGACGCACGAGAATATCAAGACCATTCGTCCTTTGAAGGATGGTGTGATTGCAGATTTCGAGGCTTCTGAATACATGATTCGCGAGCTCATTAAGAGCATCCCAGCCTTTAAAAAGAGACTTTTCCCGCCTAGCCTTCGTATGGTTGTTTGTATTCCCTCGGGCATTACTGAAGTTGAAAAGCGTGCCGTTCGCGACTCCGCAGAACATGCCAACGCCAAGGAAGTGTACCTTATTCACGAGCCTATGGCCGCAGCGGTAGGTATCGGAGTAAACATCCTCGAACCAAAAGGAAATATGATTATTGATATCGGTGGTGGTACAACAGAAATTGCTGTACTTGCCATGGGTGGTATCGTATGTGACAAATCCATTAAGGTAGCTGGTGATGTCTTTACCAATGACATCGCTAACTACATGAGAACACAACACAACCTTTACGTTGGTGAGCGTACCGCTGAAAACATTAAGATTTCTGTAGGTGCTGCACTTGAAGATCTCGACGAAGCACCAGAGCCTTTCCAGGTTCAAGGACGCGACCTTTTAACAGGGAAGCCTAAGCAGGTGAGCGTGACCCACGGAGAAGTTAGTCGTGCATTGGAGAAGAGTGTAACACGTATTGAAGACGCTATCATGGAAGCTTTGAGTAACACACCTCCTGAGCTTGCAGCAGATATCTTCAACAGCGGTATCTACCTCGCCGGTGGCGGGTCCATGCTTCGTGGATTGGACAAAAGAATTTCGATTAAGACCGACCTTCCGGTTTATGTTGCTGAGGATCCACTACGCGCAGTTGTGCGAGGAACGGGTGTCGTTCTTAAGAATATCGATCACTTCAAGACAGTTCTAGAAAACTAAATAGCCCGCCATGCAGCAACTGATACTCTTCTTATCGAGGTATCGCAATAATCTGTTGCTCATAGCCCTATTGCTATTGGCGGTTGTACGTCATTCCTTTAAGAATCCCGTTTCAGAACATTGGATCAACACAGTGGGCACAGGGCTTGCTGCGACATTTACCGATGCTACCAATGGATGGAAAAATTACTGGTATCTGGAAGAGGTAAATGGTGAATTGGCCAGAGAGAATGCCATTTTAAAGGCAGCTATGTGGTCAAGTACTGCTCCTGAGTTTGCCACATCTTCAGAGTACGACTATGTCCCAGCCAAGGTCATTGATCACAGCTACAAAAAAATCAATAACTACATCATCATTAATGCAGGTAAAAGATTAGGTGTTCAACCAGGAATGGGCGTGGTTAGCACCCAAGGATGGGTTGGCACCGTGAGTGAAAGCACAAGAAATTATGCCTTTATTTTACCGTTTACGCACAGTAAAGGGGGTATTGGCGCTCGTATTGAAGGAAAAGGATTGGGACAATTGAATTGGTCCGGGTCGGTTGAAACAGCATTTCTAAACGACATCGAACGGGAATTTGAGCCAAAACCAGGCGACAGCATTTACTCCTACACGCGCGCAGAAATCGCACCCCCTGTACTGACTGGCATTGTGCATAGTGCATCGCAGAGTGAAGAAGACTTGAGTTGGAATGCCAAGGTGAATTTAACCACGGACTTCATGAATATGGATTGGGTATATGTATGCCAATTCAAAGGGAAAGCAGAATTGGACACCTTAAAACTTAACATGGAATGAATGTAGGTCGCATACTTGGCGTTGCCGTTCTTACCATTTTCGTCCAATGGTTGCTCATCCAGGATTTGCCATTAACCGATTACGGCAACCCCTATATCTATTTGTGGGCAATCTTTGTGATTCCATTTAACACCCCGAGAATGACGACCTATGTATTGGCTTTTATCATTGGCTCAACGCTAGACAGTCTTGAGCAGAGTGGCGGCGCTCATACTATTGCTTCGCTTTTGACCATCGCAGCAAAACCGTCTATTGAAAACTTCCTTTACGGATTCAGAGAGGAAAACTCCAACCACACATTAAGCGGGCTTCCGTTGGCGAATTTCTTACCATTAGCCTTCCTTTTGGTGTTTGTTCACCATTCTTTGTTATTTACTGTAGAAAACAGCGGATTTTCTCAATTTTCAGCACTTGGACTTCGTATCTTGATGTCAACCCTCAGCACTGTTGGGTTACTTACGATCGCACATTTTCTTTTGTCCAAACGCTATGCAGCATAAAGCAGCATTTTATTCGGTTATCGTTTTAATCACATTGATATTCAGTGTGCGTCTGTTCAACATTCAAATTATGAATGATGAGTACGCGGCGCGGGCAGAACGCAATGCTACGCAAGCAGAGAAATTGTACGCGCCGCGCGGTTACATCTATGATCGAAACGGTCAACTCATGGTGGGAAACAGCCCCACGTACGACCTCATGGTGAGCCCCTATTTAGTAAAGGATTTAGATACAGTGCAGCTTGGCAGACTACTCGATTTAGAAGTAGCAGACATTAAGAAGCGTCTAGAAAAAGCCAAGGAGTACAGCTATTTCCGCAGCAGCATGTTCATGAAAATGTTGCCCAAAGAGCACTACGCACGAATTAATACCGAACTTAAGAAGTTCGCTGGATTCTATCCACAAAAGCGTATTCTTAGAAATTACCCCAAGCCAGGTGCCGCCAATGTTGTGGGGTTCATTGGAGAAGTCAACACGGACTTTATTCGCAAAAACGAAGGGTATTCCATGGGCGACCTCTCTGGGAAAAGCGGGATAGACAAGAGTTATGAGAGCCTGCTTAAGGGCGAACACGGGAAGCGATTTTATACCGTGGATCACAGAAATCGTAGAATAGGCAATTGGAAAGACGGAGCACATGATGTACTGCCGGTTCCAGGTAAAGATTTAACGAGCAGCATTGATTTAGACCTCCAGTTGTACGGCGAACAGTTGATGAGCGGAAAACGTGGAAGCATTGTTGCTATTGAACCTGAAAGCGGAGAAATTCTAGCAATGGTGACGGCTCCGAATTACGATCCGAACGAACTGGTCGGAAGACTGCGCAGCAGAAATTACACTGCACTCTACTACGACAGCATCAACAAGCCGCTCTTTGATCGAGGTATTTTGGCTGAATATCCACCGGGGTCACCTTTTAAACTAGTGGGAGCATTGATCGGTCTTCAAGAAGGTGTGATCAGTCCAAGAACGACCATGACCTGTCGACACGGTTGGCATTATGGAAGCTTAACGGTGGCCTGTCATTGCAAGGGCGGACCTATGAATTTGAGAAAGGCCATTTCAGAAAGCTGTAACAACTACTTCTGCTCGGTTTACCAGCGTTCGGTAGATCATGGAGGCGACTCTCGCAAAGGTCTAGAAATATGGTCCAACCATGTTAAGAGCTTCGGATTGGGAAAGTACCTCGGTAATGACCTGCCTACAGGAAAGAAGGGGCTCATCCCTGATGTCGCTTTCTACGATAGATTCCTAGGATATACAGGCTGGAAAGGCGCAACCTCTGTAAGTAACGGTATAGGTCAAGGAGAACTTTTAGCCACTCCCATTCAGCTGGCAAATATGGTAGCGGCCATTGCAAACCGCGGTTATTACTACACGCCCCACATCATTAAGGATGTTGACGGGGCACAGATAGACAGTGCGTTCCTCACTCCGAAGTACACGAC
>CBFHHP010000002.1:11919-16171 GCA_965655745.1 uncultured Schleiferiaceae bacterium | reverse complement strand
GGCTGTACGTTTGGAGCACATCTCCCAATGTGGAAAGACGGGTACAGCTCAGAATCCGCACGGTCAGGACCACAGCATTTTCGTAAGCTTCGCCCCAAAGGATGATCCTAAAATTGCCATTGCCGTCGTTATTGAAAACGGTTATTGGGGGTCTAGGTGGGCGGCACCTATATCCAGTCTAATGACCGAGATGTATCTCAGCGACACCATTACTAGACCGAGACTCGAGCAACGCATGTTGGAAGGAGAACTCCACGAAGAATACCGCAAACAGCACCTTGCTATTTACGGGGAAGACAGTACTTATCGAGCGAACTTTTAATGGCATTTGGAAATAAAAATAGAAATCGCGTTGGGTTCGATTGGATTCTAGTCAGCCTCTACTTTATACTCTGCATATGGGGTTGGATAAGCATTTATGCTGCCGTTTACAACGAAGAATCCGCGAGTATTTTCTCATTGGATCAGGAGTATGGCAAACAGGGACTATTCATTGTAGGAGGGCTCCTGATCATCTTCTTCACCATGATCACCAACTACAGGATTTGGACCAATTTTGCGCCCCTATGGTATGCATTGAGCATTCTACTATTGATATTGGTTTTGTTCGTAGGGAAGAAAATTGGTGGTGCCCGGAGTTGGTTCGGCCTTGGAGGATTTAGTCTGCAACCCTCTGAAGTTGGAAAATTTGCCACTGCATTGATGCTAGCGTTCTACGCAAGCTTGCCAAAAAACACAATGAAAAATTGGCGGGATAGAGTTCTAGGGCTATCTATTCTAGGGGTACCCGGTATTCTAATTGCTGTACAGCCTGATATGGGCTCAACATTGGTCTACCTAAGCTTGGTCTTTGTTGTGTATCGAGCGGGGATGCCGGGTTATTACATCGGTATAACACTCGCCGGTGTCGCGTTGGCTATTGCTGGGCTAGTACTTCCATTAAATACCGCATTACTCGTCTTGGGAATACTAGCATTGCTTGTGTTTCTGTTTCTCCCCAAGCAACGTCGCTTTCTGTTATACAATGCCTTCTTTACAACAATCGCCGCGACGATCATATACGGAGTAGGCATCGTTATGGAACAAATTTTAGCGCCGCATCAGCAAGTAAGAATCAAGGTTTTATTGGGCCTAGAAAATGACCCCTCAGGTGCAGGCTACAACACCTTGCAGTCACTCATTGCCATAGGTTCAGGAGGATGGAGTGGAAAGGGTTTCTTAAACGGTACACAGACTAAATTAGACTTTGTCCCAGCGCAGAGTACGGATTATATTTTCTGTACGGTTGGCGAAGAATGGGGCTTTATAGGTGCATTCTTACTCATGCTGGCCTTTGGACTACTTATTGGCCGTATTGTATGGCTTGCTGAACGTCAGAAAGATAATTTTAGTCGATTCTATGGCTATGGTGTCGCAAGTATCTTCTTCACCCATTGGGTCATCAATATCGGCATGACAATTGGGCTATTTCCAACCGTGGGTATTCCACTGCCATTCTTCAGCTATGGAGGCTCTTCACTGTGGGGCTTTACCTTGTTGTTGTTCATCTTTATCAAACTAGATGGTGAACGGCAGAACAGACTTTCTTAGAGCATAAAAAAACCACCCCGAGGGGTGGTTTCTTAATATTGTGAAGACGATACCTAGAACATCAAGTGACGCTTGTCCTCAATATCTGCTTTGTCTTGTAATGCTTTATATGCTTGAGAACTTACTAGATTTCTCAAGCCTTGCTGTGCTGTACGTGCTTGGTTAGAGAAATCTACCGCAGGCGCTGGCTGTGCTGGCTGAGTGATTGCAACAAATGCACCGCTCTCTCCAAGGATAACACCGCTTAATTCACCCGATGAAATACCACAAATGGCTCCCACTACCTTGGCTTCATTACCTACACCTGCAATATTCGCCTGGCCCACCTTAAAGTTCAAGCTACGTACCTGCTTCCCAGCAGCTGCAGCTACATCTTCAATACTTGCAGCACCGCTTAGGGCGGCCTCAAGACGTTCTGTTATGATTGCTTTCTTCGCCTCTTTCTTTGCTGCTTCTAGACATTGAGCAGCAACAGACTCATAAGGAGTCGTTCCTTCTTCTAGTTTATCCGTAAGAATAACTACGACGTATCCTTTACCGTCATTTTCCAAGAGGCCGATGTTTCCAATCTCGCGATCTTCATCCCATGCCCAACGAACCACGCGACGAGAAGTACCCAAACCTGGAACTACCTCTTCAAACTGCGCAAGATTTCTTGCAGGGCGCAAAGACAATCCTTGCTCCATGGCTAATTCACGGTAATCGTCAGCACTTTGTGCTGATGCTGCATAGGTAGATGCTTGTCCATACAATGCTTGTATTGTTTCATCCGAAGGAAGGACTTTACGCATTACTTGACCAATTTTATATGCTTCATTAGCTCCTTTCTGGTCAGTGATTTCAATGATGTGGAATCCGAACTGTGTTGGTACCAAACCTAAATCTCCTTTTTTACCGAAAAAACAGAAGTTTTCAAATGGCTTGGCCATCATGCCGCGGCCAAAGTATCCCAAGTCACCACCTTTTTCTTTGGCAACAACGTCCGAAGAATACTCCTTACTTACATCTTCGAAAGCTGATGGATTGTCTTGTATATACGCGAAAAGGCTATCTGCCAATGTTTTTGCTTCCATAGGTGTGCGAGTGACACTTGGGTCTACTCGGGTAGCACCTGCGAAAGGGATCAAAATGTGACGCGCCTGAACGCTATCTGCCAAAACTTTCTTATCAACGATCTTTACGACTGAGAACGAAGCTCCTAAATCAATAGGTCCTTTTTGGAAACCTATATCCTGACCGTCAACAAGTGTATCAATACCTGTACCAATCAACTCTTCAATAGTGAAATACTCAGGGATAAAACGAACATCACTGTGCAAGTTTACAAAGACACTGTCGTCTTCTGCAGAGAACCACTCTAGTGAGAGCGCTGCCAGTTCCGCCTGAAGAGCATCACGATCTCCCTGAGAAGGTGCTAATGGGAAACTGATGTACTCGATGTTGCGACCATCTTTCTGAGTAAACTCGTCCTTGTGTGCATTGTAGTACTTCTTCGCATCCGCTTCTGAAACAGAAATCTCGTCTTCGTTTACGTCGATATATGGTACATATACGTACTGTGCTGGGTGCTGCGCATCACTACGAGCAAATTCAGTCTCTATCAATGCTTTCGGCATAAAAACTGCTTTTTCGATAGCGTTGTTAAATTTGAAGTTCTTCGCCTGATTAACAACAGCATTCTCAAAGGACAACCACTGTGTCCACATTTCTGCGCTCTGTTCAGTTACGTCTTTGTTATCACGTACCTGTGCCAAATAGCTTTTGAACATGTTTTCGTCAAATTGACCGTTCGCACCTGCAAAGCTTTGACGAATATTTGGATTGTTAATGATGTCATAATAAATCTCCTGATCCGAAACACTCATATCGGCGGCATCTAATTCCTGCCCCAATATGGCATCAGACATAAAATTGGTCCAAACAAAATTCGCCAACTGTATGCTAGAGGTATTGGCATATGTTTCTGGATTCCCTGCTCTTAGTTCTTCCATTTTCTTAGTAACCTCTTGACGTGATAGTTCAACACCATTCACTGAACCTATAACATTTGGATCTCCGAAAAACGTAGAACCTCCCGACTGAAATAAATCGCCTAATAAAAATGCTAGAAGTGCTACAAAAACTACAACGATCAATAATCCTGAGCGTTGTCTTATGCGTTCAATTGTTGCCATTTGTAAACAAATATTGTAATGAGTTTGCGAATATAAGATTTTGAGCCAATTAAATGGCCTTTACAAGCACCTCTTCGAGCCTATTGGACGTAGTTTTTTCTACGATAAATAAGTATTGGTCACTACGTACGACCGTACCCTTGGTTGGGATGCTTTGGTGCACATCTAAAATGTACCCTCCTAAGGTGTTGTAATTCTCACTTTCGGGAATGCTTAATCCCCACTTTTCATTGATGTCGCTCACCTCCAAACGGGTCGAAAACAACCACTCGCTGGGGCGTACTTCTTTCTCTAATAGTGCTTCGGCGTCGTGTTCGTCTTCAATCTCACCGAAGATCTCCTCAATGACATCTTCCAAGGTGATTATGCCGCTCGTTCCGCCGTGTTCGTCTAAAACGATGGCGATATTGCGCTTTTCCTTGGTAAATAGATTCAGAATTTCGTCTGCCTTCATGCTCTCTGGTATAAAACTCACCGGACGCAGCACG
>CBFHHP010000002.1:6943-11856 GCA_965655745.1 uncultured Schleiferiaceae bacterium | reverse complement strand
ACATTTTCATCATACACAAGAAGTTTGGAATAGCCGCTTTCAATGAATATAGCATGTACCTCCTTTAAATTGGTATTTACCTCAACCCCTTCTATTTCCGTACGCGGGATCATGAATTCCCTAGCCTTGGTTTCCGGAAATTCTAATGCATTCTTAAAGATTTCTAACTCTGGATCAACCTCTTCATCTCCCTCTACAGTATTGGGCACGCGTTCTCTTACATAATGGTCCAATTCTACTCGCCCAAAGTCATTGCTCTCCTCTTCTGCCTCAATTCTAAATATGTACTTCAAGAAGAATTGGCTCACACCTAAAAGAAGCGCACTCGGTGCTCGAAGTACCCAGAAAATGAAGTACGCAGGTACACTCAATACCTTCATGAGCCCTTCGGCGTTTTGCCGAAAAACTGTCTTTGGTAAAAACTCTGCAAAGACGAGAATAATGATGGTTGAAATGGAAGTTTCCGCGAGCAGAACCAGGTAGTCGAATGCAGACCACTGCTCAAAATAAGGCTCCATGAACTGGTGCATATAGTTCCCGTATAGGACCAGCGCTACATTATTTCCGACCAATATTGCCGCAATGAATGCCGCTGGCCGGTCGACCAAATAACCCAAAACGCGGTAGTTCCAACCGCCTTTCTGACGTTCAAGCTCGACATGAAGTTTGTTGATACTTAAATACGCCATTTCCAACCCCGAGAACAGGGCCGAAAACAAAATGGACGCTATGATGATAGTGGTGATTTGCACTATTTATTCATTTGCTTTAAACGGCCTTTTCGGCGTAAGAAATACATAAAAACAGCCGCCCCTAAAAACAGAGAAAACTTGATGGTTCTATTCCAATCGCCCCATCCCATATATACCTCAACAGCACTCACGGCTGCCACCGCGAGCCATAGAAGTTCTACTACGCGCATTGCTTTATTCATCGTCTACTGTGATTTCACCTTGAACCTTAAAGATTCGGTAATTATTAAATTCTTGATCGGCCTCGAAACCAAGACCGGTAATCAACTGCCCTTCTGTTTCTATGGTCACCTTCTTGTCCGTATACAAGCGTTCCTCTTTCTTATCCCAGAACAGAAGTTCCGTCAGCATTCGCTCACCCTTACCGTTTCGCACAATGACATTACCACCAATGGCCCATAAATCACTTTTCTTGTCTTGGTGCGCAGTATCTGCCGTCATCACCGTCGAACTCATTTCCGGACCGTTGTAAAAGCGTACGTTTAATCCGCCTCCGAAAAACACATAAGGCGGTTCCATATTGCCGTAATCCTGCACTAAGGCAGCATCTATTTCAAGGATATTTATGCCACTATCGCTGTAAATGATATTGGCGTAACGTTGCTCGTTCAGGGGATAATTGACCAGCGGAGCATTGATTTCCTCAACAACGTTCTCGTCGTTCTTACACGAAGAAAACGCAAGCAAAACGAGGGCGAAAGAAACAATATGTTGAAGGTTCCTGTACAATGCTACTGCAGTCAAATATCCTTTCAAATGTAGGCGAAAAAAAACTCCCCGAGGCTCACGCCTCGGGGAGTTCACAAAATTTATTGTCTCGTGTTTAGTAGAACTTCACACTTACTGTTTCATTGATCCAACATCCGATGTTGATCTGATCACCTTCTTTAAAGCCAAGCTGGAACGCTACACCTTTATCGGGGACTGCTGCGCTATAAGCAGCGATCAATTTAGACGCTTTGTCTGCAATGGTTGGATCAATGCTACGTGCATAGCTTAGCTTGTTGATTGCTGCCCAGTACACGGCATTTTTCTCAACAGCATTCGAACCACATTGACCTGCAGCATCAGCATACAATGTTGCCAAGTACAAGTACGGGTTCCCCCAGTCCTTGCGAAGCTGCCCTGCTTTCAAACAGTTGCTCTTCGCTGATGACATCGCACCCATCTTATTGTTTACATAAGCTAAGCCCATATAATCGTCTGCAGTCTTGCGCAAGTCCTCTTCCTGATCAATAGCTTCCGTGTAGTACTTCTTAGCCATCGCCCAGTCGCTCTTGCGAACACCTAGTTTTGCCATAGAACGTGCAGCACTTGCTGATGGCTCTAGAGAGTATAGACGCTCAGCAATCAACAAGAATACAGGGTTATCTGTGCAGCTTGCCATTTCGCCGTCCTCGCCTTCACGCTCTTTCTGAAGCATCTTTGCTGCGCGCTTCAACCACTCCACGTCGTCTTGATGCTCGTCGAATTTCTCCTCATTGTAGATAACGGCAAGTTTCTCACACGTTAACAATGGAGACAACGCCTTCTCAATGTTGCTCTGAACTTTATCGTAGTTCGGCAATGTCTTTTGAGCGCGTGCTAAAGCTTTCTTTTCATTCGAAGACAATTCTACTGAATCTGCTTTGGCGCTAAGGTTGGAAATCTCATTGCTGTATTGCATAGAATTGTATTCCAATGCTTCGATTACATTGTTGTACACTAAGAACAAGGCGTCCACATCTTTGGTGATGTTGAACAACTTAATGTTCGTCAGGAAATAGGCATTCAACTGAGAAGCAGACATATCCTTACCTGCAACCGCGTATGCTTCTTCAAAAAGTACCGCCGCAGCTTCCACGCTGTCTTTGTTGTACTTGATGTACTTCGATGCTTTCTCCGACAATACATAACCTTCTTTACCTGGGAAATATTTAAGGCGGTTGTCAAATAACTCCACCAAAATGTTCACCAACTCTTGGCGTTCCGCTGGATCAGTGGTTGCTTGGATTTTTGTTTCAACAATTTTAGGGCCATAAATAAATGTAGCCTTTTTTGCCCCTGGACATATCTGGTAGACCTTTAACCAAGGCTCGAAAGCGCTGATGTAATCTTTACTTTGGTAGAAAGAACCAAAAATATTGTAACTCTCGTAACACGTCACAGAATCGGCCACCGACTCACCCCATTTACTTTGGGCATTTGCGTTTGCAGTCAAAATAACTGCGGCAAGAAGGAATACTATTCTCTTCATAATCAATTGTTGTTTATCTATATCTAAATTTCTGGAACCACTTATCATTGAGAGTGATGCCTAAATTAAAATTCCAATAATCCTCACGGAGATTTGATGAGTTGCCATCCCATCTTTGTCCTCTCCCTATACTAATATTCAAAAAGCTTGCCTTTTGTTCACCAGGAGCTAAAGATCTGTAGATTACTGGGAAGCTGATTCCGGCATTCACCTCACGTGATGTATAACCTACGCCGTCCCATTGGTACTGACCAACTTCTTGAAATGCACCAACACGGTAGCGTGCTAGCACAAAGTAGTTTCGGCTTCTCCCGAGCACTGGGAAGCAGTAAGCAGGCACAATCGCTGCTCCGAAACTCATACGCTCGCTGTTGAGCATTGTTGCTCCGGGGTCAATACCTCCGTTTGGAATGAATGATCTGAATTCGTCCCAGTTAGTTACGCGGTAATCCACCAATATGTCCCAAGCGTTGATTGGAGAATTATTGACGTTTTTGGTAAAACCAATACCCACACCGTAACTAGACGGTAGTACGGCGCGGCCTTTTTCACTTAAGTCGTAAAAGAGTGTATCAACTACAGACTCAGCGATCCCGCTGTTGATGAAGGTGTATTGTGTAGAGATTTGACGCGCATTTAGATCTTGACCTAAAGCGTAAACGCCACCGGCCGTGATGCGGTATTCACCAAATTCAAATTTAAGCTGCGTTCCTAAATCAAAAGTGAAATCACTAATACCTGTTCTTCGCGAATTACTCACCGACAAGAAATCCGGATCAGCAATGATCGTTTTGTTGCTTTCGTCGATCTCACCAAAAATGTATTTAGCATTGGCTCCCACAGAAATCCATTTAAATGGCTGTGCAGCAAGTCCAAAAGTGAACTTATCGTAACCGCCTTTACCAATTGAACGGTATTCATACACGCCAAAATCGTCCGATGAATCGGCCACGCTGATACTGTATCCCTTGGCTGCCAATGGGCTTACAGAAAAAGAGCCCGCGAAATAATCGTTGAATTTGAAGCCAAACCCAAAGTAATCGTAATATGTGTTGAAATTCGTCTGATCAATGTCCTCGTCCGTAATTCTGTGTCTGAAAGATCGATGTGCACCACTCATTTCTAAGGTTGCAAAATCCATGTTGGTATACCCCGCAGGGTTCAGCATATTGATCGAGAAGCGGTCAACATTCGCAATACCTGTCCCACCCATAGCGAGATAATTTGGAGTAATTCCAAAGGATGTTTCACCAAAACCGTTGATACTCAACGGACTTACTGAGTTGGTCTGAGCAGCTACACTACCTGGTACCACTAGGCTCAGCGCAAAAAGTGTGGCTGAAAGAAGAGCTTTAAAGCGTACCGTTTTCGGCATAATAATCGTAGAGGCGCCTAATGGCATGTAGTTCATAATTAACGGGTGCAAATATGTAGTTTTTTAAGGGCTTAGGCAAACGTTCTGAATGACCTCCGCAAATAAGGACTCGATTTAGTTTGAAAGTAGCAGTATAGTCGTCGATCATAGCCTCCATTTCCTTCTGTAAAGCTATATCTACACCGGCTTGCAAACTACCTTCGGTATCTGAACCCAACAACGCTGAAGTCTCAGAATATTGGACGCGCGGCAACGCCGCTGTCATCGTATTCATTGCCTCGTATCGCATTTCCCAGCCGGGCGAAATGGCGCCGCCTAAAAACAATCCTTCTTGGACAACATTGTAGGTGATACAAGTGCCCATAGTAACCAAAAGAAAGCTCTGATGACCTTCAAGAAAATACGCATTACACAGCGCCCAACGGTCCATTCCCAATGTAGACATGCTCTTGTACTTGGATGCTAACGGCCACACATCATCTTCCTTCAATAGGCGAATAGACTGACTTTGGTCAAAGCCTAAAGAAGTTGAGCCAGATGCATATCCATA
>CBFHHP010000002.1:0-6894 GCA_965655745.1 uncultured Schleiferiaceae bacterium | reverse complement strand
GAGAACCTAAGGATTTCATTGGTACTGGTGTCCAATACCTTAGCTGTAGTGTTCCCTAGATCAAAAAGTATTGGATTCATAGTATTCTCGCCTTAGCAGCGGGCAATTTACCGATTGACCGCAAAAATAGTTGACTTTTTTTCGTTAACCCTTTCCCAAATCGGGGAACCCACTTATATTTGCCGTCCTCTTACGGAGGTGATGTAGCTCAGTTGGTAGAGCAATGGATTGAAAATCCATGTGTCGGCGGTTCGATTCCGTCCATCACCACCAGCAAAAGCCTCTTGGGACTCCAAGGGGCTTTTTTTATACCCAATGTGTTACAAAACATCTTCATTCTCGAAGAAGCCAACACCAAACTGGTAACCACAGATTTTTGGTTACCAGTTTAAAGATGTGCGACAATTACAACAAACACCTTTTACACTGTTTATCAAATCATTAACTGTTCAAAAGTTATTGACTGGGATGCTATACCCCCTATTTATTGCACGATTTTTGTAAATGAAAACCCAACCACAAATAAGAGTGTTATGCACCCTTTGAAAAAAGATGAATTTGCTCTAATCAACAAAATGAAGTTTGAGACTAAAAATGTTCTCGAGCACTTGAATCGGGTGAGTGATCAGAGTAAAAAAATCAATCGAGAAGAGATTGAACGTCGTTTAACAGAACTATCTCGATACTCCAAAAAACTAGCGCTACTTCAGCGTGAAATTGACCTTGAAATAGAGCGCCAGATTTAAAATTTGGAATTTCCACGAACTTTTTTGAATCTTTGATTGTTGTTATAACAACTAATTAGCACATCACTATGAAACAAGTATTGCATCTAGCCCAAGAACGCGGTAGCGCAAACCACGGCTGGCTCAACAGTCACCATAGCTTCAGCTTCGCCAACTATTACAATCCACAGAAAATGAACTTCGGTTTATTGCGTGTTTTAAACGACGATACTGTAGCACCAGGAATGGGTTTTGGAAAGCATCCCCACGACAACATGGAAATCATTTCTATCCCTCTTCAAGGAGACCTAGAACATGAAGACAGCATGGGGAACAAGGCAGTCATTCGTGAAGGAGAGATTCAAGCCATGAGTGCAGGGACAGGTATTTTTCATAGTGAATACAACGCGAGTAAATCGGACGAGGTGAAATTCCTTCAAATTTGGATTTTCCCGCGCGAAAAGGATGTTGCTCCACGCTACGATCAAATCGTATTACCAGACCTCTCACAAGCCAACACCTTACATCAAGTGCTCAGTCCAAATCCAGATGACGCAGGAATTTGGGTGCACCAAGACGCTTGGTTCAATATGGGAACTTTCGACAACGGCGCTTCACAGTCTTACGGTATAAAGCGCTCCAACAACGGTGTATACGCCTTCATTATCGACGGCTCGTTCGAAATCGAAGGTCAAAAACTGAGTAAACGAGATGCTCTAGGACTCTGGGAGACAGATACTATCCAAATCAAAAGTTTAGAAGCAGGGAGTCGATTGTTACTGATTGACGTTCCCATGAATTTTAGCTAATGCTCCATACCCCTATCAAATTTGTGGCATTCAATACCAATGAGCAGATTCTCCGGATTCTCGTGCGCATTCTAAAACGCGGAGCATCCTGGGAGTGCTCGGGTATTGCGCAAATTGAACAGGTACAAAATGCTTTGGAAGGCAAACCCGATGTTTTAGTAATTGGGGTTGGTGGAAAAGAGCAATTCGTAGCGCAGTGGACGAACTATTGTGAATCACACGACATTCACATCATTCACCATTACGGTGGAGGCAGTGGCCTGCTGTTTAATAGCATCCAAGGTTACCTAGACCAGAGAGAACAATCGTCATAGAAAGGCGTTAACTTTGCAAACGCAAACCCAAACGTCATGAAAGAGCCCATTAAAGGATTTTCTAAACTCAGCAAAGCTGCCAAGCTGGAATGGCTGACGCAGAACAACTTTGAAAATCCAGAAGCAACCCTCGAACTTTTCCAAAGTTATTGGCATAACGATGAAACCGTGCAGAAGAAGCACGACGATTTCATCGAAAACACCATGACGAATTATTACATGCCGTTCGGTGTAGCTCCTAACTTCCAAATCAACGGCAAACTCTACACCTTACCCATGGCTATAGAGGAAAGCTCAGTAGTTGCTGCTGCAGCGAAAAGCGCGAGCTACTGGATGGCCCGCGGCGGGTTTAAAACTGAGGTAGTGAGCACAGAAAAAATTGGCCACGTCCATTTCATGTATGAAGGTGATGCCTCGCCACTATTTAATGAGTTTAATGCCTTAGAAGAACAACTTCGCGCCTCAACAAAAGAGCTCACTGCCAATATGGAAGCCCGTGGTGGTGGAATTACCGCTATCACTTTGGTCGATAAGACGGCTGATCTTGACCACTATCACCAAATCGAAGTTTGTTTCGAAACTTGTGATTCAATGGGGGCTAATTTTATCAATTCGAACCTCGAAGAAATGGCCAAAAGCTTGGAAGCCTTCACAACGGCTCACCAAGACCTCAACGAAGATAAGCTAGAGGTGGTTATGCGCATCCTAAGTAATTACACGCCGAAGTGTATCGTTCGTGCTTCGGTAAGCTGTCCTGTTAGTGATTTAGCAAGCGAAGGCACCACAGGCGAAGATTTTGCCCGCAAATTCAAACGTGCCATTGATATCGCCAACGCGGAGCCTTACCGTGCGACAACGCACAACAAGGGCATCATGAACGGTATAGATGCACTTATTATCGCTACCGGTAATGATTTTAGAGCCGTTGAGGCAGCTTGTCACACCTATGCTTCTAAATCCGGTCAATACCGCAGTCTTACACACTGTAGCATAGAAAACGGGACGTTTACCTACTGGATCGAAATTCCATTAGCCCTTGGGGTTGTTGGTGGTTTGACCAAATTGCACCCCTTGGTGGTCAAAGCACTCGAGATGTTGGGCAAGCCGAATGCGGAGGAATTGATGGGTATTGTAGCCGTAAGCGGTCTAGCGCAGAACTTTGCTGCACTCCGAGCATTGGTGACAACTGGTATTCAGAAAGGGCATATGAAGATGCACCTGATGAACATCTTAAACCAACTTGAAGCCACTCCCGAAGAGAAGGTCATGGTGGCCAATTACTTCAAAGATAAGGTCCCCCATCACCGCGAAGTTGTGAATTACTTCTGTAATTTGCGTGGAGTCCCAGTACCAAAGGTTGGTGGCTAAAGAGACCATGCTGAATTACCGCGCAAACGGAAAGCTTTTACTTACTTCAGAATACGCCATAACACAAGGCGCAAAGGGTCTCGCTATTCCTACAACTAAGGGTCAAACTTTACTAGTAGATTCGGAATCTAGTGATGAAGCCATTGTATGGGAATCTATAGCCCACGATGGTACCACGTGGTTTTCTGCCCGCTTAGTGCCTAAAACTCTTGAAATCATTGAAAGCACTGAGACTGATGTGGCCTCTCGATTGGTAGAAAACCTTCAGGTTGTATTAAAAAATACAGATCTGCTTGATCAGCCTCAGCGATTTACCACCCAATTGGAGTTTCCTAACGAATGGGGCCTGGGTTCCTCAAGTACTTTCACGAGCCTTCTTGCTCAATGTGCTGGGGTAAACGCACTCGAACATTTCAGAACAGTCCACGGCGGTAGTGGATATGATCTGGCCTGCGCCACGGCAGATGGTCCAATCCTTTACCAACTTCAAGATGAAGAAGGTATTGTACGCCCAGCGACCATTGACTTTGATTTTACCGACGACCTTGGATTTGTCTACCTCGGAAACAAGCAATTGACTTCTGAAAGCTTGAACCTCGTGCAACGCAAACCATTTTCACTGGCGCAGATTGAAACATTCAATGCCCTAACCAATGCGTTTCTCAACGCTTCTAATGTAGATGACCTTGAACGAGTCATCCAAGAGCATGAAAGTATACTATCCGAACATTTGGGCCTACCAAAGGTTAAAGAGAAGCACTTCTCATCATACCCTGGTGCAGCCAAAAGTTTAGGCGGCTGGGGTGGAGATTTTGCATTGGTAACTAGGTTCGCATCATCCAGAAAATGGCTCACAGACAACGGACACAAAATCATATTCCCTTTCAAAAGTTTGGGGCAGTTCCGCCGATAATATTGGGCATAATATTTGGTAGATTTACACCAATGCGTAAGGTCTACCTTTTCATATTCTTTTTCGCCCTACTCCTACCTTCCAAAGCAGCGCATTTGGTCGGTGGAGAAATCTCGTACCGCTGTGTAGGGTCGAATACCAACGGGAATGTGTACCAAATCACGCTTACCATTTACCGCGACTGTAACTCCTCTGGAGCGCCGTTTGATCAAAGTGCACCCATAACTATTTATGGCGGTGCTGCACAAAATGTAGCAGTACAAACCTTGAATGTTGCTCGGGGCCAGATTGTAGGTATTCCAGCAGTAGTTGCCAATCCTTGTTTACAATCTCCCCCGAATGTTTGTACAGAGAAAGCTACCTATATAGTTAACGTCACGCTTCAACCAAGCACACACGGCTATACCATAGTCTACCAGCGTTGTTGCAGAAACAATACTATTACCAATGTGGGTAATTCAGGATCTTGGGGCTCGACCTACCATATAACAATTCCTCCTCAGGATATTAAATGCAATGGCTCGGCTCGCTTTAAATCGTTCCCCCCAATAGTATTATGTAAAGACGATAGCTTGAATATAGACTTTTCTGTTTTGGAGGACGATGGTGATTCTATATACTACTCATTGTGCCAACCTCTTACAGGTGGTAGCCAGAATAATCCGGCGCCTAACCCTCCAGGACCACCTCCTTATACTACTGTTCCCTTTTTATTCCCGTATACCTCAAGCTACCCAATACCCTCAAATGCGCAGATTTCATTGGATCCAAACACAGGTTTATTGACTGGAACACCAACGGGAACCGGTCAATACGTCTTTGCCGTTTGTGCCTCAGAATACGACTCAAATGGGGTATTATTATCAACACTAAGAAGAGATTATCAGTTTAATCTAACGAATTGTCAAAGCAATGTAGTAAGTGACCCGACACCTCAAATAGATCAGCCAAATACGTATTGTAATGGTACGACCGTAACGATGGCGGAAAAATCACGTAATGCCTCTGATTATCTATGGATATGGAACGACCCAAACAATCCAGGGGCCACATCAACCGGACAGAATCCCACCTATACATATAGCGATACCGGAACGTATACTATTCAACTCGTAATTAACGCTGGTTGGCCGTGTGCAGATACCGCCGAGGTCATCTACGAATTGTATAATCCTATAAATGCCGGATATACTTACAATGGACCGGTATGTTTTGATGAAAATCTAATCACTTTTCAAAACCAAAGTTCAAATGGAGGTCAAGCCACTGCTATTTGGGACTTTGGACCAAACGGGTCTATTGCCTCTTTTAATGGATGGATTCCTCCTCCCGTCAGTTTTTCTACATGGGGTGATCAGATAGTTTCGTTGACTATATCAGAACAAGATTGCGAAAAAACCTATATTGATACAGTACGAATCTATCGCAGACCAGAAACGGATGTTAATGTTGCTAACCAGATTGGCTGCGCGCCATTCACGGTTGAGTTTTGGGACAGCACGATTACCGATGGAAAAGTTATTTATAATTGGGATTTTGGCGATGGAGTACTGAGTAATGATAGCGCTCCTGTATATACTTACAATGCTCCAGGGGCATACGATTTAACCCTCACAGTCTACTTCGTAGAAGGATGTACGGATACTATCACGCTATATTATGACGATTATATTCAAGTTTATCCATCTCCAACCTCTAATTTCGCTGCAGATCCGACCACTGCTGTGATCTACACAAGTTCTATTGAAATTACGGATTTAGGAGCCAATCCTTCGGATGATATCATCACCTCCATGGGCGACGGTAGTCTTTACTACAACCTTCGATCCTTTAATCACGCCTACAGCGATACAGGCTGGTTTGAGGTTGAACATGTTGTGATCAACACCTTTGATTGTCCCGATACTTCTAACGCAATGATCAGGATTAACCCGGAAACACTTATTTTTGTACCTAATGCCTTTACACCCGACGGCGATGGCACAAATGAAGTCTTTAAACCAACAGTGGTTGGCGTCAAGTCCTTCGAACTAAGAATTTTCAACAGATGGGGGGAAGAAATCTTCTTTACCGACGACCCTAATACAGGCTGGGACGGAACCTATGCCAACGGAACACCGGCAGACATTGGGACATATTCTTGGTCTGTTTTTTCAAAAACTCAGAACGACGATCTTATTTCAAAAACGGGCGTTTTAAACCTGATACGATAGGTTACTTCACCAATAACCAGATCGCCGCAAAGGCAACTGCTACACTACTTAAGACGTACGCCAAGGCTTCCCATTCTCTGCCTTGCTGGATCAATCGGACCGTTTCATAACTAAAGGTGCTGAAAGTGGACCATCCACCGCATATACCCGTAGCTAAGAAGAGCTGCAATGTACTTTTCTCAGAGGTGAGTTTGTAGGCGTAGACCAAGGCAACTGAGGCCATGATATTAATAATGAACGTGGCCCAATGTAGGCGGCTTTCCGTCATTCCCAATGCAAGCATTCCCTTCGTACTACCGTAACGCAATGATGCGCCAATACCGCCGCCGAGAAAAACTGCTACTAAAGCTGGGATGGAATTCATGAGAATTGTTGATCGATGCGTACTAAAATAGTGGAAATAAGTATTCCCCACAGGCCGCCAAAAACAAGATCCAAAGGATAATGCACGCCAAGGTGTATTCGTGAAAAGCTCTGAAGCAACGCCACTACTACTAATATGGGGAACCACGAAGGCTTGAGCCATTTACGAATCAAAAAAGCTAAACCAAA
>CBFHHP010000001.1:36954-103628 GCA_965655745.1 uncultured Schleiferiaceae bacterium | reverse complement strand
CCTGAAGAAAGGAAGATGTATGCACTATCCGTTGCTTGGTTCCCATAGCCAAATGAACTTGTTTGTCTGTCGACGTAAGCGTAACCGCTAGAATTACCGCCAGTTTCGTAGTAATTCCAACAATCTGGTAAGTCTGAATTTGTTGAACTACCTGAACCATCAGAGTAGCTAAAGTCTTCAGAATAAGGCTGAGTAAACCAGCCACATTCAGTTTTAAACGTAAATGGCCCTACATAAGAGGATGTTCCATCACCCGTAGAAGTACAGTTTGAACGAACGTAAACGTCGTAGTACGTGTTCTGCATCAAACCTGTCGCAGTAACACTATTTGTAGACGATGTGTAGGTGGCACCCGTTCCTTGAGTGAAGCCCATTGGACCTATCTCAATATCAAATGCCGCAGAGGATGAAGACCATGAAATGTCAGCTGTTGTTCTCGTTGTAGAATTCAACGACAAGCTGATTGGTTCTGGACATGGTGGAATATCTGTGATACTTACATCATCAATGTAAACGTAATCATATGTACCCACCTCTCTAAACCAAGCGAAGGCAACCCTTACTTCTCCAGACTGTGTACCGTCTAAGTATACAGTGTACTCCGTCATGACATCAGTATTGGCATAAACTGTGTCTATAGATCTGAATGAACTTGGACTACCATTGGCATCAGTAACACCAATGATAATCTTACCATCATATTGAGTAAAGTTACTACCGTCACGTGCCCAAAACTTGAGTTGTTTCGTCGCCGAGTCCAATCCTTGAATTTCTGGCATAATAGCGAAAGTTGTGTCACTATAACCGGCTGAAGTACTTGATGAACCAGAGTGGTAACCGTATAATGAGTTGCCTGACTTAGAATAAGTAGCATTACTGCTTACATAGTAATATGGGTAAGTGTATGTACCTGTACCATCCGTAAAATAATCCCAACATTGTGGCAATGTTAAGTTACTCGACGAACCAACCGGAGCATTGTCAAAATTCTCTGACCATGGTGTTGCCAAGGCTGCACACGGTGAGAAAGCTGAAGCCATGACAGCATAGCTTGAACTAGTAGCTGAACAATTACCTGTAACGTAGAAATCGTAATTCTGTACAGGTGTCAAACCAGTAATTTCTGTTGAATCCGATGTAATTGTGACTGTGGTTCCGTTTCCTGGTGTAAAACCGGCGGTGTCATATTCTATCGTATAAGAAGTATGAGCAGCATCGCCATCCCAAGACAAGCTAACACCATTTGCAGATGTTACAGCTGATAGGTTTGAAATGTCGTTACAAGAGTTCTTAATACGGATCTTAACATCATCGATCAATGCATAACCATAAGTAGAACCATCACAGGTCATCATAAATACCACACGTGAGTCACCTGCGCCAACACCCGATGCAGCATTGAGATCAACGGTATATTCTGTGTACGATGTAGATGAGATAGTAAATGTATCTACAACAGTAATAGAGCTTGACGTACCTGCAGAATCTGCAACACCCACGTAGTATACATTGTTATAGAATGATGAAGTAGATGTAGCTCTTGTGGAGAACTTCACTTCATAATTTCCAGCTGACAAATCGAATTTCGGAGACATTACAACTGCGCTATCTCCATTGTATGAAGAAGAGCTTGAACGATACCAATAAATCGCATTTGTTCCTGAATTTGCGTAAGTGGAATAATTACGTACGTAAGCGTAAGGATACGTGTTCGTACTATAATAATTCCAACAGGACGGTAAATCTGGTGAATTAAACGAACCACCAGATTGTGAATCAAAAGACTCCGTTAACGGTCCAGTTTGAACCGTACATTGAGCCACAGATTCTACCGACCACAATGTCGATGCGAGCGCAAGGACAAGAGTTAGTAATTGTTTTTTCATAGCTATTGTAGCATTTTAGTTAAGCAAGCCACTAATATTGAAAAAAGTACCTGCTAAAGCAAAGATTTTCAATGTTTATTCAGCTCATTCATTTCTGAGGCGCTCCATTTAGAAATCTCAAAAAGATAAATCGAACACTTCTAGCCTTAAAGTTATCAACAGCTAAAACGTTTCCTTTTGATTTACAGTGATTTAAGAGCTTTTTGGGACGAAGGATTGAATATGGTTTTATTCAAATTTCACAAAATAGAACCTCCGTTTTTGGATACACACCTCCTGGAATTAATCAAAAAAATATCCAATCGACACTCTGAAGAAGTGTAAAATTTGGTCAAATCGTGGTCAAGTCAGTGAAAGAAGTACACTCTTCAAGTCTGTTAATTTACCAGGTAGTTAGCCGTTGTTCTTTCCGTTTTTGAAAATTTGATTTTAAGTATCAATTATGGTTACACCTAAGACGCTTTTGGATATTAGATTATTCTATTAACGATGTCTGAACTTTTCTTCTTGAACCATATTCTGACCTCTTCAAGTGACTTTAATAATTGGAAGAGATAAAAAAACCCAGAACGCGATGCGTTCTGGGTTTTACTTCTCTCGTGAACCCGACAGGATTCGAACCTGTGACCGTCTGCTTAGAAGGCAGATGCTCTATCCAGCTGAGCTACGAGTCCAACCCTTTTACCGTGGTTGGTAATCAGTTAAAAATTGCTTTAGCCAAAACAGGATCCTGAAGGATCCTGTTTTGGCTTTGTCGGGAAGACAGGACTCGAACCTGCGACCCTCTGGTCCCAAACCAGATGCGCTACCACCTGCGCCACTTCCCGAACGATGCAATTTCAATGAACATTTGTTCTTTGCGGAAAGACAGGGACTCGAACCCTGGGATCACTTACGCGATCACAGCTTAGCAGGCTGTTGCATTACCACTCTGCCACCTTTCCATTAGGGTGCGCAAATTTATACTAGAATTCTTTTTGCGCAAGACAATTTGATGAAATAATTCTAAGTAATTGACTATTCCGCTTCGGGGTATGAAATTCTCACGTGGTAAACGCCTCGAATAAAGCGTTTAAAGGCCTCGCGGATGGTATTGATTTCCTTCATGGTGATTTCAGCGTTGTCATACTGACCCGTCGATAACTGATGCCCAATGACCTTGTCAATCATCTCTGAAAGGTTCTTTTCAGTTTTATCCGGAATACTACGCGTGGAGGCCTCTACAGCATCAGACATCATAACAATGGCAGTCTCTTTGGAGAAGGGCTTAGGACCTGGGTAATGAAATTGATCGAATTGGTCCGTATCGGGATGATCTTCCCTGTATTTGCGGTAGAAATATTCAACCCTTGATGTACCGTGATGGGTCCGAATAAAATCGATGACGATGTCCGGTAATTTGTATTTCTTGGCCAATTCTATCCCATCATTGATATGCTCAATGATGATTTCAGCACTTTCCAAATAACTCAATTCTTCATGCGGCGAAGTGTTGGAGCTTTGGTTTTCGGTAAAATATTGTGGGTTGGCTATCTTCCCAATATCATGGTACAATGCTCCCGTGCGCACTAACAATGTGTTTCCACCAACGATCTCCGTAGCGAATTCGGCCAGATTAGCCACTTGCATGGTGTGCTGAAAAGTACCCGGAGCCTCTTTGGAGAGCAATCTAAGTAGCGGGCTGTTGGTATCGCTAAGTTCGAGCAGTGTTAAATCACTGACCACACCAAAGGTGCGTTCAAAGAAGTAAATCAACGGGAAAATAAACAGTAGAATAAGCGTTCCACCAAGGGAATAAGTCACTGGAAGTAAACTTTGCGTCGTCCAATCGGATTCTCTGATCAAATGAATACTCAAATGCACCAGCAAGAGTACTACCATAATCTGAAAGGTACTTTGGACCAATTGACTGCGTTTGTAAATACCGCGAATGAGAAAGAGCGTAATTAAACCGGCGGAGAACTGAACAGTAACAAATTGGACCGAAGAACTCACAAAAGGCAAAAGTGCTACCAACATTATGGTTTGTGTAAAAAGTGCCAATCGGTCCGAGAAAAAACTTCGAATAATTACAGGGACTATAAGGAGTGGGACGGCCAAGGCACTAACCGAATTTATGGATTCGAAAAGCAAGGCAAGCACCATCCCCGAGGTAAAAGTGAACATGTACAAATTCAAGGATGAATTGTGTGCCAGAATGGCGTTATAATGCAACCGTAAAAAGCATGCTAAACCAATGAAGACAAGCAATAGGTACAGCAGCGAACCCAACTTCGAATGAATGCTAGAATCGCCCTGAGTTCTGTCATAGCTTCGCTCGAGTGCCTTCATGGTCTCATACTTCTGCTGGTTCACCGTGGCCCCTTGGCTAATGATGACCGTACCCTGAGTAACCAGCCCTTTATTGGTTGGCAAGAGCGAGAGTTTCGCCTGAAGTGCACTGTCGGTTTTAGATTCATTGAGGCTGTACGTTGGCTGTAAAACCAACGCCTCGGGCAATCCATAATTCGCAACCAAAGAAGACGGTGTCCATGCGCCCGAGAGATCAATACGGGTGCCGTCGACGAGGTACAACCGATGGTTCAAAGCAGGCTTGTTGGGCGCCACTCCCCTTTTCTGCCACAGCTCGAGCTCACTATGCAGAGCGGAATCTATGTTGGCATTGGCAAGCCACTCGTCCACTCGGTAATGATAGTCGTAGTAAAAGTCCTTATTTTCAATCAGGAATTTGCGATCAGATTGCAATTCTTCGTCGCTCTTTTGGAGCACAAAATCCTGTGGAGCCACCAGGTCCTCCTCGAGCCAAATTTGACCCAATCGGTAATCGTACTTGAATTGGGCACCGCTCGGTATACTGATGTAAATCAATGCACTAGAGACCATGGCAATGAGGGAATAATACAACCACTGCTCACTTATTCTAAACCAATTCGGTGCTTTCATGTAATTCTTGCCGTTTCTAGGGTCCAATTTAGTAGTTTAGAGGTGTGTTTTTAAGCACAGAACCAAATACATTACAGAACTTATGAAAGAAGTTGTCATCGTTAGTGCAGTTCGAACGCCGATCGGGAGTTTCGGAGGTGCATTGAGCGGGATAAGCGCACCCAAACTAGGTGCAACGGCTATTTCTGCAGCTATTGAAAGAGCAGGAATCCAACCTAAAGATGTCGAAGAAGTACTCATGGGGAACGTGCTCCAAGCAGGTATTGGTCAAGCACCAGCCCGTCAAGCCGCCATTTACGCCGGTATAGGAGATCACGTTCCCTGTACCACCATCAACAAAGTATGCTCCTCAGGAATGAAAGCCATCATGATGGCCGCACAAAGTATTAAGTCAGGCGATGCTGATATCATCATCGCTGGAGGTATGGAGAATATGAGTGCCGTTCCTCACTACCTGATGAGCAGCCGTAATGGCGTAAAATTAGGCAATACACCATTGGTTGATGGTTTAGTCAACGACGGGTTAACCGATGTTTACAACGACCAACACATGGGACTCTGTGCCGAATTATGTGCATCAGAGCACAATTTCAGTCGTGAAGACCAAGATGCTTTCGCATTGGAAAGCTACCGCCGCAGTGCAGCCGCCTGGGAAGCTGGAAAATTCGGTCAGGAAGTTGTTCCTGTAGCAGTTCCTCAGCGACGTGGAGACGATGTAATCGTGGATACTGACGAAGACTTTTCCAAAGTGCGCCACGACAAGGTGCCTGCCCTACGTCCAGTATTTAAAAAGGACGGTACCATTACAGCGGCAAATGCATCCAACATCAACGATGGGGCTTGTGCCATGGTCATTATGAGTGCAGATAAAGCAGCGGAGATGGGTTTGAATCCGATTGCCAAGATTACAGGGTATGCGGATGCAGCACATGAGCCCGAATGGTTTACCACAGCTCCAGCTAAAGCCCTACCTAAGGCACTAGCGAAGGCCGGTATAGATCAAAATGATGTCGATTACTTTGAATTTAACGAAGCGTTTTCTGTAGTTGGCTTGGCCAACATGAAAATCCTCGGGCTCGATGCGTCAAAAGTGAACGTTAACGGCGGTGCGGTGAGTTTGGGCCATCCATTAGGCGCCTCAGGTGCACGTATTGTAAACACATTACTTTCCGTCCTAGAACAAAACCAAGGAAAGATTGGTGCTGCAGCCATATGCAATGGCGGTGGAGGTGCATCTGCAATAGTTATTGAGCGACTGTAAGCAACGAATAAACCACGAAAGCCCCGTTAGCCTTGAGTTATCGGGGCTTTTTTGTGTATAAATAATGTGCCTGATGATGTCCACCTCTACTCCCTGCCCTATTTTTGAGTTATGAGCACAGCCAAATATGCATTTGCTTTCCTCTCTTCTACCCCAATGAGAGCTGAACCTACAGACCGAAGTGAAATGGTCAATGTAGTGCTCTTTGGCGAAGCATTTGAAATACTCGAACGACAGCCAAAGTGGATAAAAATCCGTCTTCAGCACGACGGTTATGAAGGCTGGATGGACTCTCAGATGTGTACCGTTATTTCAGAGGAGGAATACGAGCGCATTCGCACCGCACCGAAGTATTTTAACAGTGCCACAGCAGGTGAGATCAAAGATAAAAACGGTCGTGTGTTCTCGTTAACCAAAGGCGCCTGTTTCCCAGGAATGAAGGGCAATGAAGTTAAAATTGGAAGTCACGAATTTCACTTTAACGGACCCTTACAAAACAGCGCAAAAGACCGCAACACTCTGATCGAAACTGCTCTTTCCTACACCGGAACCCCCTACCTCTGGGGCGGTAGAACCACTTTTGGCATTGATTGTAGTGGGTTTACTCAGATGGTGTACCGGATGAACGGCATATATCTACCGCGGGATGCTTCCCAACAGGCCAAAAAAGGAACCACCTTGAGTTTTTTGGAGGAATGCCAACCGGGAGATTTAGCTTTCTTTGACAATGCCGAAGGTGCCATTGTTCATGTAGGGATCGTGATGGAAGATTACAAGATTATTCACGCCTCAGGTCGAGTGAGAATAGATACGCTTGACCACAGCGGCATTTACAATGAAGAGCTCGGTAAGCACACTCATAAACTAAGAGTGCTGAAGTCTTTGATTGATTAACGGGCGAGTTCTTTTACAATATCCCCTACCGTTTCCCAAAAGCGGTCTAAACCAAGGAGTTTCTCCTGGTACCAGTTCATGATCTCGGGCCAATGGTTTTGATCAAAAAACGAGACATTTTCAAGATAAACGGAAATTCTTGAGATGGCTTCACCACTGCCATAGGTTGTGTTTTTCTCAAACGTTGCCTCCTCGCCCCACTCCGCAGCAAGCAACCTAGCGAGTTCTACAAATTGGTCGAAAATAAGGCGACGTATTTCTTCATCCTTATGCTGAATGTCGATAGCGAGCCCAACGTTGGGAAGCGTGAGCATGCGAAAATATACCCCTTTTACCCCGGTGCGATAGGCCTCCCATCGTTTTCCACCACCACCCACACTTTTGTGTGAACTCATGTGGCGTGTAAAGCGTTGAAAGAACAAAGTATTGAGTTGTTTTTTTTCGGCTCTGCTAAACATTTTTAATCTTTAGGTCCATGGACGTGCAATATCGGAAACTTGATGGAACCCCTGTGGACGATTTAGCATCGTACACTAAAGATTACTTACGCAAGCACAAGGAGGTGAGTTTAAGTGTAGGCACGGACTCGCAGAATATAGGTGGCTCAAGTGTTTACGCCACTGTGGTTGCGTTTAGACATCCTGGGAAAGGCGTGCATTACATCCTCACCAAGAAGCGCGAACCCATCATTAGCGACATGATCACCAGGCTATTTAAAGAAGCCGAGGACAGCATCAAGGTCGCGGAATACTTGAAAGAAAACGGCGTGTACCAGCCCATTACTATCGATGTAGACTACAACGAAAATGAGGAACACCGTTCACACAAATTAATCCCAATGGTCAAGGGCTGGATACTAGGATTAGGGTACCAAATGAATACCAAACAAAACATCCAGGTGGCATCCGTCGCAGCGGATCATCTACTTTAAACTGTGTGTTGGGTCACACCCATCTCAAATGCCACCCTGTACCTTTGGATAAAATTTACAATACATGGGACTATTAAGCATGCTTTTCGGCAGCGGTAAAAAATCCGCACAAATCCAAGAATTATTGGCTTCAGGAGCACTGATCGTTGATGTTAGAACTCCTGCAGAATTCAAAGTTGGCCACGCGAAAGGCGCAGTGAATATTCCGGTTCAAAAAATCGGCAGCCAACTGGCCAAGCTTAAAAAACAAGAGTCTACCATAGTGCTATGTTGCCGTAGCGGAGCCCGTGCAGCTGGTGTTCAAGCCCAACTGCAGAAGGAAGGCGTTTCGTGTATCAATGCTGGTCCGTGGCAGAAAGTTGCTCAATGGCAATAATACCGCACGCAATTACCAATTAAAATGAGTCTAAATAAGACGGTGGGTTGTACTTTTGTCTCAAATAAGACTTTGCAATGAGAGTACAGCGTGCTTTCCTAACCGCCACCTTACTTTTTTCTCTAACCATTTCTTCTTACGCACAAGGCGTCGGAACAGTTCAAGGAGAGGCGCTTGATGCACTGAACCTTAGTCCTTTAACAGATTGGGAGGTTGATGTTATCCAAGGGCAATTCAAGCGAGTTACCACCGTCGATGAAAACGGCTACTTCGAATTTACTGAGCTGCCTACAGGCTTGTACAATGTGCGTGCACTAAGCCCGCAAGGACAAATTCAGACCCTTCACGAAGTTTTGGTTCGTTCCACCAAACCTACCTATGTTGAATTGCTTGTAGAGCGTGTGACATCGTTGGACGAAGTTGCAGTGCGCGCCGATGCTTTTCACAGAACTCCTGAGACCCCGCTGAGTATAAAGAACATCAACCGTTCTGAGATGATGCGCATGCCAGGAGCAGTGCTTGACCTCAGCCGCGTCATTCAAAGTTTCCCGGGAGTTCTTCCAAAACCCTCGTTTGGCTATGCTATTGCAATGCGCGGTGGCGCTCCTAACGAGAACAGGTACTTGTTGGACGGTATTTCACTACCGACAGTAAATCACTTTAGCATTCAAGGTGCCTCTGGTGGTGCAGTAAGCTTAATCAACCTAGATCATATTCAAGGTATGGACCTCATTACGGGTGGGTTTCCAGCAGAGGTTGATGATGCGCTATCTGGAGTTCTAAAGCTCGAAGGACGCAATGCTCGAACGGATCGTTGGGGCATCCGTGCAACACAAGGGGGAACCGATTATGGGATCACTTTTGAAGGCCCTGTCGGAGAGAATACCGCAGTGACCCTAAGCGGTCGAAACAGCTTCTCTCAACATTATTTCCGTCTGTTCAATATTCCAGTTTTGCCGGCCTATCAGGACGCGCAGCTTCGCATCCGTCATCGTATCAGTGAAAACAAGGACCTCACCATAATTGGTGTTGGTGGTTGGGACCAGTACCGCCTGTATACCGAAGGAAGAGGAAGGCAGTGACGCCCTACTCTACAACGTTGGATACATTCCTGAGGGGGAACAGCGAACAGAAGTGCTTGGTGCGCGTTACCGAGTATTTAAAGACAACGGACGGTGGGAATATGTGCTCAGTAGAGACCGTGTAGGCAATCAAGCAGAAAAGTTTGTGGGGAATACGGGGACTGAATCGGACCGTCAACTGGACTACAAGAGCGGTGAAACCAATACGCGTTTCAATCTTTCACATCATGTTGTGAGTGATAGCTGGCAGTGGAAATACGGATTGAATTTTGTGCACAGAGACAACAATCTTGACATGTGGAACGTCCGCTACAACAATGCTTTGGGTGTAGCACGCATTGATACCGCGGATTACGAGCAGCAGGTAAGTTTCCAGAGCCTTGGTGCATTTACACATCTGACTAAAAACTACCTGGACAATAGATTGAGTACTAGTGCAGGGCTGCGTTTGGACATGCACAACCTGAACTTGACCACCATTAATCCTTTGGCGCAACTCTCCCCTCGTATGAGCGCGCAATACCATATTAATTCGGATTGGGCCATTCAAGGGAATCTGGGACGCTATTCGCAACTGCCGCCAGCCATCACTGTTTTGGCAAATGCCGCCAACAATTGGTCGAGGTACAGCTATGCCGGTATTGTAAACCAGGCAGCAACCGGTATCGAATTTCAGAACGGTGAGACCTACCGCTTCTCACTGGAAGGTTATTACAAATACTACAGCAACATGCCGTATTTGTGGGACGATCAGATGTCTTTCTCTCAGGCAATTGGTGCCTATGTTGCTGTAGGAGATCAGGTGAGTTCTTCGGTGGCTGAAGGTCGCGCTTACGGACTTGAGTTGTTTTTACAGCAAAAGCTTAAAGGAACCTACTGGTGGACAATGAGCTACAACTTTGGGTTTAGCGATACACGTTTGAACAGCAACCAAGATTGGACACCAACAGTCTGGGACAACCGACATAACATCAACCTCGTATTGGGTAAAGTTTGGGGCAAAGGCTGGCAGATTGGAACCAAATACCGTTGGGCAACAGGCACGCCTTACACGCCGTTTAATCCTGAAGTCAGCGCTACAGCGACCAACTGGGACGTGCTACAACGCGGAGTGTTTGATGTAAACAATGTCATGGGTGAACGATTGGCGAGCTATAGTGTCATTGACGTACGTTTAGACAAGACCTACAACAAGAAAAACTACAGCCTGACTTGGTTCTTGGATTTACAGAATTTCACATCGTCTGACATACCGTTAATGCCCTATCTGACAGTGGAAAGAGACGAAGAAACACGAGCACCATTGATGGATCCCTCTACTCCTGGTTCGTACTTGGTCAAAACCATTGCGAGCGATACAGGTAGATTGTTACCGACCATTGGTCTAATCCTCGAGATATAACTGGGATTCCACTACCTTTGGGCCTTTCATTGAAGGACAACATATTTTAACCTATGCTACGTAAGGTCCCCATTTTTATTGCGAATACAGTACTTGTATTGACCGTTCTGTGTGCCTTTGGATGGGTGGTTCGAGAAACTACCAAGGGCAAGCAGTGGGTGCCGCATCGAGTGAGTCGTTCCATTACCTTTTTCACTACACTTCCGGACCGTTTGATGGTTGCAAAAGCAGCTGTCGAGCGCTTACCGCTGGTGTACGTTCCTTCTCCTGAAAATTTCGAGCCTATCAATGAGCTTGAAGAAGATATCAAGGTCTTGATCAGTTATGCTAATGCCAATTGGAAACGCACGATCGCTATTAAGAACCTTAGGACTGGTGAAGAGCTTAAAACGTGGAATGTAGATCGCCTAGCCAATCCTCACAACCGCATCATGCATTCCTTGATGCTTCCGGACAGCAGTCTCATTTATTCGCTGAATGGTGTCACAGGTCTGATTAAGATTGATAAAAACAGTGAACGCCTCTGGAAGCAAGATACCATTGCGCACCACCATGCCATAAACATGGGTTTAGACAATACGTTTTGGGCCAATACCTACAGCAAAGACAAAGGCGAACACATCTACTATGGCGCCAGCTTTAGCATTGACGGACGAGAATTTCCGTTCATAGACAACACGATTACTCAATTCGATGCAGAAACTGGACGCATTCTTTATCACAAAAGTGTTACGGAAATTCTCATCGAAAACGATCTCACACATTTGTTGATCAAATCTGATTCACCTGGAGATCCGTTGCATATCAATGATGTTCAACCGGTTTTAAAGGATGGACCGTACATGCAGAAAGGCGATGTCTTCCTCTCCTCCCGCACCAGTTCTTGGGTGATGCAGTTCCGCCCATCTACAGGTAAAGTGATCGATCTTATTGAAGGGCCATTTATGTCACAACACGACGTAGACATTGAATCCGATTCTACCATCATTTTCTTCAATAATGGTGGCCAAACCCTAAAAGGAGACCGCCCGAGCCAGCACCGACTTGCTGAAAACCCAATCGAAGTAGCCCCACAATTTTCTGGAGTAGTCCGTTACCATTTCGGTAGTGCAACGTTCGAACGCATCTATCCTGAACTCTTCGCTGAAAATGAAATATTCTCCTTCACAGAAAGCTTAGTCGAAGAACTACCTGGTGGAGGGTACTACATCGAGGAGCAAAACTCTAGTGTGCTTTGGGTGTTGAAAGATGGTGAAGTGAAATACAAAAACATCCTTCCTTCGCAGCATGATGGGCACCACCATTTGGCCAACTGGGGCCGAGTAATGCCTTAATACCCACGACATGACCTTTGACGAAATCATCCAATTCCGCCGTTCTAACAGAAAATTCAAGGCCGACGAGCCCGTTCCATCGGAAATCGTAAAAAAGGCCTTAGAACACGCCTCATTAGCTCCAAACAGCAGCAATATGCAACTGTGGGAGTTTCATTGGGTGCGTGATGAAACGAAGAAAAAGAAATTGATCCATGCGTGCTTGAACCAAAGTGCAGCTCGTACGGCACAGGAGCTCGTGGTGATTGTCACTCGTAGAGACAAATGGCGTCACCGCGTTCAATGGCACAAACACCTCATACTTAAGGATGCCGAACGCGTAGGGCGCGATGCCCGATCAATCAAATTGAGGTTGACCTATTACACCAAACTCATGCCCTTCTCTTACATGAACGATGGATTGGGCATCTTGGGTTTGTACCGCCGATTCCTTTCATTCACTATTGGATTATTCCGACCGATTTATCGCGCAGAAGGCCATGCACAGCAGCGTATTACCGTGCACAAGAGTGCTGCGCTCGCCGCAGAGAACTTCATGCTAAGCATGGCTTCTGAGGAATTCCACACCTGTCCTATGGAAGGTTTTGACGGAGTTCGTGTTAAACGAATCTTGGGGCTGCCGCGACGCGCTGAAATCAATATGGTGATTGGCTGCGGCAAGGGTCAGGATGACGGGTTCTGGGGACCGAGGCGTCGTCTACCGAAAGACGAGGTCATTAAGGTTCATTAAGTACCAATTAGGAATAGACTACATTTGTCGCGCAATACAACACTTGTGCAGCCTAAACAACCTTTATGACATTTGATTCACTAGGACTCGACTCTAGAATCCTATCCGCCTTAGAAAAGCAAGGCTATACTCACCCTACTCCTATCCAAGCGCAGAGCATTCCCCTTCTTTTAGAGGATTACGATTTACTTGGAACGGCACAAACCGGAACAGGAAAAACTGCGGCGTTCACTATTCCGATTATTCAGCATTTGCTCGAGCGACAAAGCAAGAAGCGACGTATCCGAGCGTTGGTGGTTACACCGACGCGGGAATTGGCCCTCCAGGTAGCTGAAAATGCGAAGCGATACAGTGCCGGTACGCCCATTAGAACGGCAGTCATATTTGGAGGTGTAGGACAGAACCCTCAGATTGATCAGCTGCGTAAGGGCGTGGATTATCTGGTAGCAACTCCTGGGCGATTATTAGATTTACACAACCAAGGATTTATCAATCTTGATTCCTTGTCGCACTTTGTTCTCGATGAAGCAGATCAAATGCTGGATATGGGCTTCATTCATGACATACGTAAACTGTTAAAGATTATACCACAGCGCCGTCAAAGCTTATTCTTTTCGGCGACCATGCCCAAGACTATTATTGAGCTTAGCAGTCAAATTCTTAGACCTAATTACAAGCAGGTTCGTATCGCTGTCGAAAAGCCTACAGCGGAACGCGTGACTCAAGCAGTTTACTATGTAGCTAAAAAAGAAAAGCCGTCGATGCTCCTTCACTTACTTCAGGACATGGAAGGCTCTGTATTGGTTTTCGGACGCACAAAGCACGGTTGTGATAAAGTTGTTCGTATTCTCAACAAGAAAGGGGTAAAAGCTGCAGCCATTCACGGTAATAAGAGCCAAGGTGCACGTCAGAAAGCATTGAAGTCTTTTAAAGCCGGTGAACTCAAGGTGCTTGTAGCTACAGATATTGCTGCTCGTGGCATTGATATCTCTGGGCTAGAACACGTGGTTAATTATGAACTGCCCAACATTGCAGAAACGTATGTACACCGTATCGGAAGAACAGGACGTGCCGATGCCTCTGGCGCCTCCGTTTCGCTGTGCGCAGCTGATGAGCGTGAATACCTCAAAGACATTGAAAAGCTCATTAAAGCATCTATTCCACTCGTAGAAGACCACCCATTCAGATCCGGTGCTGCCGAAGAATGGTCCGATCCTGAAAATAGAAAACCGAAGAAACCAGGACAACGCCCACCGCGTAATAAAAAGCCGAGACCACAGGGTCAAGGCAATAAGCCCTCTGAAGGTGGCGGACAGCGCAGCAAGAAAAGAGGCCCGAAGCGACCAAGACGAAACTAAATTGCATAAAAAAGCCCCGCCAGTTGGCGGGGCTTTTTATTTCAATTAAGACCAAATTATGGACTTACTAGATTCACGCTGATATTCACGTAGAATGGGTTTGTAAGGCCATTCATCTGTGCATATGCTGGAGTGCCGTCGATAAGACCAAAGGCACGGTAGATATCTGGTCCAGATACCAAGCGATCTACATCGTAACGGTAGTTGATCCGATACCCCGCTTGAACAGACATCCAAATGAAGTTTTTCAAAGAAAACTCGTAAACCGCACGCACGCGGATTTCACCACGACGGATTTCCAAGCCTTCATCTCTCAGTTGTTCAAACCCAGGTAGGTTTTCATACATACGGAACGATTGTCCTTGCAGCTCGTATCCTAAGAATAGCATGTTACGTGGGTTAATCGTTCTTCTTACGTGCACACGCGCCGGGAACAACGCTTCAGTTCCCCACTTGTTGTTCGCGCTCGTCTTGTTGTAAAGAATGACTGGGATATAGTTTAACTCACCTACTCGATAGGTACGTGCTAAACCAACACCCCATTGCTTCTTTTCAGTAGGACGTTTACCCCACAATGCCGCAGCAGAATACTTCAAGTACTGCGCTGGCATCGCTGACGCACCGTAAGTACCACTCATATCTGCTGAACCCTGGAACAAGATGAACTGTGTATCGTCCAGAGGCTTATAGATTGTTGTACTTATACCAGAAGTACGCAGTCCGTGCTCTGAAAGCGACTGGTGCAAAGGGTTGTCTGAAGAAGTTGGTGCTTCAGCGTAGTTGTACGAAGTGTTCCAATAATTGGCACCCATCTGCCAAACAAGGTTGGTTTGGCTAATTACAGGAAGATTGAATCCTGCACGGATACCCGCAGTAGAATTCACTTGCATTGCGTCACCACCCTCGAGAGTAGTTCCGTCTGCCATTATAAGATCTCCTGCTGCAATCGAATACGGACCTTGGAAATCGTAGCCAATAGAGATCAATTTCGCCGGGGACAAACCCTCAATCTTAGCATTGGCATAACGCTTCATACTCTCGTCCTCAAAACCGAGGTCTTCGTACAAGCTCCAATCTATATCATCATCTGCAGTCCCGTCTGTTTGGGCGAAGACTGGCGTTGAAGCAAGGACGATTGCCGCCGTCGTTAACTTCAAAAAGTTGCGCATCATGGATTACTTTTTCTTTCTAGAAGGCATTTTCAAACGCTTCCACACATCTGTACGGCCGATAGCCTCTACACCAATGTATCCGCGCATATCCAAAGTATTCATATCACGCATTGTGATGGTACCCTGGTAAGTTGATCCATTGTTTGGGTCATACAAAGTACCCTCAGACCACTGGTCGTCGCCTTGGTAAACGAAATCCTTACACATGCGGAATCCTCTCAATGGCACGTTGCGCAAATCTGGGTTAGGGTTGTTGATATCTGTTCTTGGATTTCCATCCGCATCGTTCGGCTCAATAAGCCAAACTACACGACCGTAGTACTTATTACCAATGCGGTCAATTTTGATACGTGAACGTCCGTTTGACGGTTCCCAAATACCTACTAGACGATCTCCTGGATCTTCTGATTTTTGTGGTAGGTCGAAACTTAATGTTCCAAATGCTATGACAGCTGAAACTGCCAAGAATGTTAGTTTGCGAAGCATGGTCTTCTATTTTATGGTTAATTCAAGTGTAAAATTCAATTTAAAATCACGGTTACCGTCCCAGTAATCTTCTGCGAGGTCAGCATCAAGTACAACATATACCTTGCCTTCTTCCATGATTTCTCCTAATTCAGCCTCAGGAGCTACATTTAGTGAAGCTTCAGTAGCGCCTTCATCCAATGGATTCTTAACAGCAGCTTCCTGCATGCTAACATCCTCATTGTCGCTAGCGAAAGAAACAATGAATGCATTGATATTGGCAAATCCCAACGAATCGTTTGGAGTAACTGTGGCAGATGTCAAACGTGCATCGCTAATTCTCATGCCATCGACATAAGCCTCACCTAAAGCTTCCGCTAAGTCAACATAGATTTCAGCTTGGCCACTGTTTGGGCCAGCAAATAATGGACCTTCGAGGCTAAACTCAAGATCGTTTACCGAATATTCATGGATCTCGCCAGGGCCAGAGCAGCTAGCTACCATGAAGACTGAAATTGCAACAATTCCAATCGTTCTTAGATATTTAAACATGTGTTTTTGTTTTAAGCAAGGAAATATAAAACAATAAAAACAGCCTTCACACTGCCCTTGTTCATTTTTGCCAACGCTGTAATCAACATTGGTTCCACGAAATCTACATTCGCTTTGGTATCTTCGCAACATTAAAATGTAGCGCTCGTGCACCCACAGAATCCCTTCTTGAACAATTATAATTTCAATCAACTGGTGAATGCTGTACCGGAGTTAGAAGCTCATATAGTTCCAGGGAAGTTTGCACGCAAGAGCATTGACTTTAGTAATCCTGAGTCCGTTTATTTGCTCAATAAGGCGCTGTTGAAGTGGCGATTTAATGTGAATTGGTCCCTAAAAAAAGGACACCTCTGCCCTGCCGTTCCCGGACGATTCGATTATTTGTTACACGCTCGAGATCTACTGCCTAAGATCGACGGAAGACGGGTTCGTATGCTCGATGTAGGTGCAGGTGCCTCACTGATCTATCCCCTACTCGCTACGGCAGCGTTCAACTGGGAGTGTGTAGGTTCAGAGGTCGATAAAGAAGCCATTAGCTACGCCAAAGGACTGGTGCGTATGAATGCCAATATGATGGGTACGCGCATCCGAAGACAAGAGTTCAAGAGCCAATTGCTTCAAGGCATCATCGAGCAAAAAGAGACTTTTGACCTTCTCGTCTGCAATCCACCGTTCTACAAGACCAAAAGTGAAGCCCTAGCTGCAAACACGCGCAAGAACAAAAATTTACACGGTAAAGAAGAGGCCAGCCACAACTTTGGTGGCAGCGCCAATGAGTTGTGGTATAAAGGCGGTGAAGAGGCCTTCTTGAAAAAATTGGCCCTAGAAAGCGCCGAATATGGTCAGCAAATTCAGTGGTTTACCTGTTTAGTTTCTAAAAAAGACCACGTGCGCAACTTCAAGCGTTTCATCCGTAAAGGCAACCCTACCGAAATCAAGGTAGTGGAGATGGAACAGGGCAATAAGGTGAGCAGATTTGTTGCGTGGACCTTCCAAAATAATCACAATGAGCCAAGCGAATAATCCCCTTCATGGCGTAAAACTGGCTCACATGGTGGAAGCGCTGGTCCAATATTGGGGTTGGGACCAATTAGCCCTTCGTATCCCGGTGCGATGCTTCATGTACGACCCTTCGGTAAAATCGACTCTGAAGTTCCTGAGAAAGACGCCTTGGGCACGTGCAAAGGTAGAACAGCTCTACCTCCATACCTTTCCTAACGGCGTTGAAGAAAAGCTGTAATTCTGTCTTATCTTAACGCTCTAATTACCCAGTAAAACATGAAAAGACTATTGTTCATGGGAGCGTTGGCAACTATTGCCTTTGGCTCCTGCAACCCTCAAGAAGAAATGTACACCGAAACAGATCACAGCGACTTTCAGTGGCAGGTAGACCGCTTTGCAGACATCAAAGTACTCCGCTACCAAATCCCATCGTGGGACGACCTAACTCCACAGCAACGTATCTATGCCTACCACCTTACTCAGGCCGGATTGGCAGGGCGCGATATTATGTGGGACTGTAATTACCGTCACAACCTAGAAATCCGTCGTGCACTAGAAGCTATTATTTCTAGCGAAAGCGTGGATAAGGAATCTGCCGCTTATGCAGATTTCGAAGTGTACGCCAAGCGTGTATTCTTTGCCAACGGTATTCACCACCACTACAGCAACATGAAGTTTGCTGCTGATTTTGACCAGGATTGGTTCATTCAAACCCTTTCTGACCTTGGCATCGAGCTTTCTGAAGAAGCGCAGCGCGCCATCTTCGACCCAACCTTTGATGCAAAAAAAGTAAACCGTGCAGACGGCGTAGATCTATTACTAGCCTCTGCCGTAAACTTCTATGCACCGGACATTACGCAAGCTGAGGCTGAGGCTTTTTATGCTGCGAAAGAAGATGCTGATCCTGCACGTCCAGTAAGCCACGGTCTAAACAGCCGTCTTTCTCGCCACGAAAACGGAAAGATCTACGAAGAAGTATTTAGCGCTCGTGGACGCTATGCAAATAGCATTAAAGAAATCATGGGCCACCTCGCGAAGGCTCAAGCAGTAGCAGAAAACGAGGACCAGGCAAAGGCACTCGGCCTCTTGATCGAGTACTACGAAAGCGGTGACCTGACTAAATGGGACGACTACAACATTGCGTGGGTAAGCACTACCGGCGGCGATGTAGATTATATCAACGGCTTTGTAGAGGTCTACAACGATCCTATGGGCTATAGAGGTTCTTACGAGACTGTAGTTCAGGTAAAAGACTTTGATGCGAGCGCACGTATGGCTGTTGTTGCCGATAACGTTCAATGGTTTGAGGACAATAGTCCAATTATGGACGAGCACAAAAAAGAAAGTGTCGTCGGTGTCAGCTACAAGATTGTTACCGTAGCTGGTGAAGCAGGCGATGCCTCTCCTTCTACGCCTATTGGAGTCAACCTTCCAAACGCCAACTGGATCCGTGTAGAGCACGGTTCTAAATCTGTATCTCTTGGAAATATTGAAGATGCCTACCACGCAAGTGCAGGCAAAGGGATGGCCGAAGAATTTGGCTTCTCTACCATGCACAATGAGCGCGCTGAGAAATACGGTGAACTAGGTTCTAAAATGCATACCGCCCTTCACGAAGTGGTGGGTCACGCCTCAGGTAAAATCAATCCTGGCGTGGGTACACCAAAAGAAACCTTGAAGAACTACAGCTCAACACTGGAGGAGGCTCGTGCCGACCTTGTGGCATTGTATTTCATCCTAGACGACAAGATGCAGGAGATTGGCCTGATGGAAAACAAAGAAGCCGGCTACGCTGAGTTTGACAACTACATCTCAAACGGTATGATGTTGCAATTACGCCGTATTTTACCTGGAGACGATATCGAAGAAGACCACATGCGCAACCGTCAACTGGTAGCCTCTTGGGCCTTTGAGCGCGGACAAGAAGAGAATGTCATCGAGCGCAAAGTCATCGACGGTAAGACCTACTTCGTGATAAATGATTACGACAAGCTTCGCGGGTATTTCGGAGAATTACTTCGCGAGATCCAACGCATTAAGAGCGAGGGTGATTTTGAAGCCGGTAGAATGCTTGTTGAAACATACGGCGTTAAAGTTGACCAAGAACTTCATGCAGAGGTATTGCGTCGTTCTGAACCATTGAACCTTGCACCCTATAGCGGTTTTGTGAATCCTGAAATGGAGCCTGTTATGGAAGGTGATAGCATCATTGATGTGAAAGTCACCTACCCTATGGACTTCCTTGGACAGATGTTGCGCTACGGCAGCACATACAGCTTTGAGTAAACACGCTTTTGAGTTTGTATATGAAAGGCGCCCCGGCTGGGGCGCCTTTTTTTGTTCTAAAAGAGGTATCTTAATGGCAATAAGACCTAACGCATGCGACAAGAGAAAACCATTCGCTACACGCTCCACGAAGATTGGAGGTCCTCAGCGATTGTACCAAAGGCTATTGAGGAGAAACTCGAAGAACTCTTAGAATCGGCCTATGCCCCCTATTCAAATTACCCCGTTTCAAGTGTTGTCCTGTTAGATAACGGGCACACTGTGGTCGGCACCAATCAAGAGAATGCAGCATTTCCAGACGGATTGTGTGGAGAGCGGGTCGCAGTCCTCGCGGCCAAGGCAGCATTCCCGAAGGAGCGTATTAAAGCCATCTATATTATGACAGGTGAAAAGCAACGGTCACCGGCAGCTCCTTGTGGATCGTGCAGACAAGTACTCCACGAAACTGAGCTTAGGCAAGAAAATCCTTATCAATTGTTCCTGATGAACAGAACTTCCGATGCCCTTGAATTTACTGGAGTGCAGGATTTGCTGCCCTTCAGTTTTACTTTACCTAAAAACCTATGAAAACAAAAAAAGAAATCGTCGATAATTGGCTTGTAAGATATACGGGAGTAGCCTTAGAAGATTTTGGAAACTACATTTTATTGACCAATTTTCAGCACTATGTAGATCTCTTTGCCCAGCTTACAGGAGCAGAGATTCAAGGTAGAGACAAGAGCATGAGCAGTGCCACGCACCAGGGAATTACGATGATCAACTTTGGAATGGGCTCTCCTAATGCTGCCACCATTATGGACCTATTGTCAGCCATAGAACCAAAAGCAGTACTGTTTTTGGGGAAATGCGGCGGACTGAAAAAACGAAATTCCATCGGTGATTTCATTTTGCCTATCGGCGCCATACGTGGCGAGGGTACATCCGACGATTATTTCCCACCCGAAGTACCGGCTATGCCTTCATTTGCTTTGCAAAAGGCCGTATCGACTACTGTGCGTGATAACAACATCAACTATTGGACAGGTACTGTCTACACCACTAACCGCAGAGTGTGGGAGTTTGACGACGAGTTTAAAGAATACCTGTTGGCCATTCGTGCCTACGCCATTGATATGGAAACAGCAACCCTGTTTACGGTTGGCTTTCACAATCATATCCCGACTGGGGCTCTATTGCTGGTAACGGATTCACCGATGGTTCCTGAGGGCGTGAAAACCATGGAAAAGGATAAAGTGAATTCAAGCAAATTCGACGAAAGCCATGTACAGCTTGGTATTAAGAGCCTTGAACAACTCATCAATAACGGCAATACCATACGCCATTTGAAGTTTTAAAATCTTTGCTAAAATCCTTCATTAAAGGGTTGTTTAGAACGATTCTAGATAGTACGTTTGTCGTGTTATTTAAAATCAATCTAAATAATTCAGATGATTACCCCACTCTTATTTGCAGTCAGTTTCTCAACGGCGGAACCTATTGACACTACCCTAACTGCTCCGGTAGAGTTAGAGAGCATCACCATCACATCAACACAATCGAAAACGAACCATAGATCGTCTTCAGAATTAGTCCTCCCAATGGTTGAATTGGCCCGATTCAATGTCGTAGACGGGAATACTTTACTACAATCGCAACCCGGAGTTTACACCCAACAGGAAGACGGCTGGGGCCTAAGATTAAACATTGGTATCCGCGGAACGGGTGTAGAGCGCTCCTCTAGAATTACTTTGATGGAAGACGGCATTCTCACTGCGCCAGCTGCCTACTCTGCCCCTGCTGCTTATTACTCTCCGGTACTTTGGAAGTACGAGCAAATTGAAATTCTCAAAGGCGGCGCTGCATTAATTACGGGTCCTCAAAGTACTGGGGGTGCAATTAATTTTGTCACGGCTACACCGCAAGAAAAAAACTACCACCAGATAAGAACCACTGCTGGTGCCTATGGCCGACTCATGGCGAATGCACGTGGGCAAGTTACCTTAAACGATCGAAGCCAATTCTTCTATGGGTTAGGCAGAAACGGGGCAGATGGATTCAACAATATTGACGGTCAGCGATATGGCGGATTCGGATTGAACGATGGTTACTTGAAATGGATACAGCACCTAGACGATAAGGATATACACCATTTAGAGGTATTCGTTGCAGGAACCACTGAGCGTTCAAATCAAACCTATTTAGGCCAGAGCCTTGTAGATGCTTTAACCAATCCGAACGGACGCTACATTGCTAGTGCTTTGGATAACATGGCCATGGAGCGTTCAATGGCTCGTCTTGGCTATACTATCAACTTGAAGAAAGGCTGGTTACGAGCAGACCTGTACCGTCAATTGGTACATAGAAATTGGTATAAACTAGATAACGTTTCAGACGGCTCAACAAGCGTGGGTTTATCTTCCATCCTTGCTAACCCTAATGGTTATCTCGGTTTCTATGGAGCGTTAAAAGGCACAAGCACAGAACCATACACCGCTACCCTTAAAGCTAATAACCGCTATTACCTGAGCCAAGGATTACAGTTCAGAGGGCAATACAGCCAGCGCGCCGGAGATGTACTCTTCAAACACGAAGCTGGAGCAAGGTTCCACTACGACCACGCCGATAGATTTCAGCATAGAGACACTTATTCCCTTACAGATGAGGCTCCATCATTCCTTCAAGCCGGTGAAGCGGGAACTGCCGGAAACAGATTGGACGCAGCGCGAGCGGCAAGCGCCTATGCGAGGACTACCGCTTCGTGGAATACTTGGAGTGTGCAATTAGGGCTTCGTGGCGAGCACATTGAAAGCTACCGTACAGATTGGGGCAGCGCAGATCCAGAACGTGATGGATTCGACTTGAGCAAACGTTCGAACAGCACTAGGACGCTTCTTCCAGGAATGAGTATTAGTAAAGAACTAGGTAATTGGAGCCTATTCTCGGGAATTCATCAGGGAATGACTCCGGCAGGAAGCAAGGACGGTGTACTTCCAGAACTTAGCCTCAATACAGAATTTGGTATCCAGAATAGAAAGCAGCCCATTGCATTGACGCTATTCCATAGTGAATATGCGAGATTGCTCGGATCAGATGCAGCATCTTCAGGCGGTTCAGGGACAGGCGAACTCTTCAATGGTGGCGCTGCACAAATTAGCGGTATTGAAGGACAATGGGCCGGACAGTTTGGTAAATGGAACCTACAAACCTCTGCCACCTATACAAGAGCAGTATTCACCGAAAGTTTTAGTAGCGAATTTGACGGTTGGGGCAATGTTAAAGCTGGCGATGTACTTCCGTACCTTCCTGCCCTTCAGGCGCATGCTCAGGTACTTTATGAAAGTGACAAATGGAACACAGGCATACAAGTGCAAGCATTAAGTGCACGTAAATCGGTGTCCGATCTCGATGAATACGATCTACCTGCAGCACTCGTTGCAAATTACACCGTGAATTACGAGGTAAGTCCTGTACTGACCGTTCAAGCCGGAATTCAGAACATCACCAATACTAGACACATAGTTGCCGCAAGACCTGCTGGATACCGCACCTTCACCCCTAGAATGTGGACCGTAGGATTGGCATTGGACCTTGAATAGAGTCTTTCTTGACGAACAAACCCCCAAACGCTTGAGCGTTTGGGGGTTTGTTGTTGCAGAGAGGAAGGGATTCGAACCCTCGATAGGCTTGCACCTATACCAGCTTTCCAGGCGGGCCCTTTCAACCACTCAGGCACCTCTCTAGGCACTGCTAAAATAGGCATCGGACAATTACTAGACAAACGCGTGTAAACCCTTATTAAGTGTACATCTTACACTATATTTAAGGCAATGAGAATTACCGCCGTATCAATACTATTGTTTTGCACCTTGTTAGCTCAAGGTCAGAGCGATACGTTCTTCGTTCTCCCTCCGCTTCTCGAATGGGAAGGTGGCGATCACGATATAAATTTGAATTTCTCCACCACCGAACCTAGCGCTCAGGTGTACGTTTATAATAGCGATGCCTCCTTTTCTCAGAATATTACAGTGACCTCCGGGAACGTTGCAACCTTGAGTTTTACGAATCCTGTTGCAGGTCTTCTAAGCACTTATGGGGCGAGAGAATTGAATTGGCCAAACTCAAAAAGGTACAAAGACGCCTTATTCATTGAATCTACAGCACCCATCACCGTGACGGAGCAGATTGTGGAGCCATTTAACCAAGAAATCATCACTGCCAAAGGCAGAAATGCGCTTGGGAAGGAGTTCTATGTCGCCAGCCAGACGCTCATTACGACTACAGTTAGCGGTACATTCTTTGGCTACCATGGTATGCATTATATCAGTGTTGTGGCCATGGAGGACAACACAGAAATTAAATTCAAAGCAGCGGACGGCAATGTTTTCACAACGGGCGCAGATAGTGTTGTATTCACTTTGAACCAAGGGCAAAGTTGGGTTAGTACGATGGAAGACGATCAGCAACTGCTCGGTACACGAATTACAGCCTCCAAACCAATAGCAGTAACAGCTGGCGGTAATCACCTAAAAAACGCTTCGGCCAACCATGGCGATGCAGGATTAGATCAGGTTACTCCTGTAGAACTTCTCGGGAATAAACATGTAGTGCTGCGAGGCTTGGCCTACCACCCGAACGATTACATCATGTGTATCGCCACAGAAGATGGCACCAATATTACTGTTGATGGTGTTACTGTTTTATCCAACGCGAATGCTGGTGAATCTATCACCCACAGTATGGTAGGCTTAGCAACGCAACCGGGACGTCCTTATGTGGTGGAAAGCAACAATCCTATCTACGTATTCCAAGCCACTACAGGTACTGTGGGCAACGAGCCCGAAATGGGAATGGCACAAATCCCACAGGTGAACTGTACCGGATCAAATTTTATTAGATATAACAGAGCTCCTGGCCTTGCCACTGCAGCGATGGTCACAATACCGAGCAATGCAGTAGCTTCGTTAGAATACAATGGACTTTCCGTAAGTTCCAACCCGAATGTAACAGTGCAGCAAAGCACTTATGATGCCAGTTGGTCAGGCGTTTTTATCAACAGCAATACATTGACCAACAACTTTACTTTGGAGTGTACTACCCCATTCCATGTCGGGATTATTGCGGGGCAAGGCACCTCAACGGGATTGTACGGGTACATCAGTGGTTTTGACGATAAATTTGAACTCTACGACCCAACAGACCCTTCTTCGACTGATATAATAGAACTGCCCAAGCAATGTGCTGATACGATACCGCTGATTTTCGGTTTTAATTCTTGTTCAGACAGTATCAGGGTAATCTCTGCAGCACTGCTCCAAGGCCAAGGGGTATTGTTGGATGAAAATCAACAAGACACCGTACTTCGAGTAGTTCCTGAGGAAGGGTTCAGCGGCGATGTAGTAGTTGCTGTTACGGTACGTGACGGCTCTGGAGGTGAGGAGATTATTGAGTTTAGGTTTGAACACTTGGGCAAGAACTATGACCCAATAACGGTACCTAACTTCATCACACCCAACAACGACCAAATCAACGATAGGCTCACCATTCGAAGTGATGACTACCTTGACCTCTTTGACATCGCCATTTACAGCAGATGGGGAACTAAGGTGTACCATACCAATACTATGAGCCAGGCCTGGGACGGTCGATTGAACAATACCAATATAGCCCCAGGGGTATACTATTACACCATCAAAACGGAAACAATATGCGGCCCGTTCACCAAAGCGGGCGCAATACATGTCATTCATTAATGAAAGTATCACGAACATACAGGCTCCTACTATTAGGGTTTATAATGCTTTGTAGCACATCAAGCTTCGCTCAGAGTGATACTTACTTTGCCTTTCCGCCTCTACTAGAATGGCAGGGTGGGCAGCATACTATAGATTTACAAATAAGTACAAGTACGCAATCTTCGACAGTTTGGATCTACAACAGTGATACCAGTTATTCTAATACACTCACTGTTACGCAAGGCAATTTGACGACGGTAACCTTTAGCGGCATCAACAATGCTATGCAAAGCACCTACGGGGCTAGAAATTTGACCTGGACCAACCAAAAACGCTACAAGGATGCTTTGTTTGTGGAAGCCACTCAGCCGGTTACAGTGACCCAAAGGGTTCGTCATCAAAACAATCAAGAGATCATCACAGGTAAAGGAACTAATGGTATCGGTGATGAATTTTATTTAGCATCTCAAACTCTAATACTATCCACCGTAACGGGCACTTATTCAAATTACTACGGGTTGCATTACGTAAGTATAGTTGCACTTGAAGACAGCACCGATGTACGAATTAAGGCACGTAGCGGTAATCTATTTGATAATGGTCGTGACAGTGTCATTTTCACATTGAATGCAGGGCAAAGTTGGGTGAGTAGTATGCTTGATAATGATCAATTACTCGGAACGAGAGTAACTTCAACCAAGCCTATCGCAGTAACGGCTGGAGGCAATCATTTAAACGCGATAAATGCAAATAACGCAGATGCAGGAATTGACCAAATTACACCTCTTGAGCATTTAGGTGTAAAGCACGTTGTACTGAGGGGTCGAGGCAGCACACCTCAAGATTACTTCATGTACATTGCTACGCAGGATTCTACCACAATTACTGTCGACGGAATTAACATTATGACCAACGGAGCCAAAGGAGATGTTGGCACTTATTCAATGGCCGGGAATGCATCCACTCCAGGTAAACCGTTTATTGTTGACTCAAATCATCCTATCTACGTCTATCAGGTTACCACAGGAGCGAACAACAACAACCCAGAACAAGGCATGGCTCAATTACCACACGTAGATTGTACAGGATCAACACGAGTTGTATATAATCGAGCCTCGGGGCTTTCAACTTCAGCACTTATTACCATACCCACAAGCGCTATCCCAAATCTGAATTACAATGGATCCTCCATACAATCCTATACGGGCATTACTTTTCAGCAAAGTACTTACGATCCGAATTGGACAGGGGTTTATATTGGCTCTAATATCTTAACCAATAGCTTTACGTTAGACTGTATCACTCCATTTCATATTGGTGTCCTAGCAGGTGATGCTAGCACCGGACTTTACGGATATATTAGTGGCTTTGACGACGATTTTAAGATCCTCGATCCATTTTCTGCCTTACCTGTTCAAGACATACAATTAGGTGCTATTTGCGGATCCCCTATACCGCTTTACTTCCACTACCAAAGCTGTGTCGATAGCATCAACGTGGTGAGTACAACGCTACTTCAAGGTTTGGGCACTGTAGTCGATTCAAATGCTGCCGACACTCTAATACATGCACTCATTGATCCGGTTTACAACGGCCCCGTGGAGATCAAAGTAGTTGTAGAAGATGGACGAGGGTATAAAGATTCAATCTATTTTGACTTTAACTACTACGGGACTGCCTATGAGCCAATTCAAGCCGATTCAGCGAGTGTTTGTGCCGGTCAACCCATTGTCCTGGAGGTAGAAGGCGCTAGCCCTGACCTCTCCTACCTTTGGTCTACAGGAGATACTACTTCAAGTACTACCGCTTATGATCCAGGATGGGCCTGGGTAACTGTAGATTTAGGTGATTGTCAGTTCCACGATAGTATTTATTTGGTGAATGGTTCACTGTTTACGCCAATAACTAGTGATACCGCTTATTGTGATTCACTTACCATCGATTTTAATGACCCCGATCTTGCCTCCATGTATTGGATTACCTTAGATACCTTTGCAACAGAACTCCTGTTCGATTCCACTGCAATCTACCCCTACCTGAGTACCGATATTAACGGTTGTGAACATGAAGACACCTTCAAATATAGAGTGATTTCCGAGCCTTATATCGATGAAGGATTTGGCTGCCCTAATTACACCCTTACAGCCACTGGTTATACACAATTCATCTCTTTGACCCTAGGAGAACAGACCTACACTGATCCTGTTTTAGATACACTCTTTCCGTTCGCTGGATCGCACGAGTTAACACTGGTAGCCATCGATAGTTGTGGTAATCTGGATACCATTCAGCGAGTGCTTGAAGTAGATTGTCTAGACAACTTACTGATGTACGTTCCTACAGCGTTCTCGCCTAACGGTGACGGTGTGAATGACGCTTACTGCTTGAGCAGCTCACTTCCAACAAGAACTGAATACGCGGTTTATGACCGCTGGGGCAATGAACTATTCCGTGGGCCTTCAACGGAGTGTTGGGATCCAGTAGCTTTAGGACAAGAGATTCATCAAGGTGCGTATTCTATGCGGACATTTACCCAATTGCCTTCCGATCAACTACATATCGACGAATTCACCATTTTCATTCTTCCATAATGCCGCTTGAACTTCCAAAAGCGGTCATCTTCGATATGGACGGGACATTGATCAACAACTATCAGTTCCATCTAAAGGCATGGCAAATCATTTGTGAAAAGTACGGTGCGCCTCGTTCCATTGACGACATCATTAAAGATTTGCACGGGACCAATTTTGAAGTCTGCCAAAACTTCTTTGGCAACGACATCACATTTGAAGAGAGCGAGCGTATTGGAGATGAAAAAGAGGCCTTGTACCGAGAAATTTACCGTCCGCACATCGCGCCTGTTGAAGGATTGCTACCATTGCTACAGTTCTTCCTAGACAATAATATTCCCATGGCAGTAGGCACTATGGGCAACAAGGCCAATGCAGACTTTACGCTTGATACTTTGGGAATACGTCACTTCTTTAAGGCCGTACATACCGCAGAGGAAGTGAATAAAGGAAAGCCTGACCCAGAAATTTTTCTCACCTGCCTAAAAAGCTTAACTCAAGAGTCGTTACAAACCCAAGAGCTTTGGGTGTTTGAGGATACTTCCAGTGGTATTACCGCTGCAATTAATGCGGGAGGAACGGCTTTTGGCATTCTTACCAGCAAAACAGAGCAGGACTTAAGTACTTGTGGTGCAACATATTGTGCAAAAAACTATGAAGAGATACTTAAATTGATCTCTTAACTTATCTCTTTCAATGCTCAATATGTGTATTTTTGGTAAGTTATTATTCATTAGAATATGTCCTTTCTAGATACCGCAATTGTTATCGCTTGGCCAGAATGCACGGCGCGCGCAGACGAAAGTCTAGCAATTTTTTTGCGAAGAACAGGTTTAGTTAAAAACCTCAATATGCGGGTAGGACATGCAGCTATTTGCCTCATTAATCCTCAGACATTTGAAGTCCTTTATTACGATTTTGGACGGTACATAACACCACGCGGGTTTGGGAGAGCGCGATGTAAATATTCAGAACCTCAGCTATCACTAAAACTCAAAGCGACTTTTGACGACGATCGAAATCTAACAAATGTCGAAGAGATAGCACATGAGTTGGACAGTAAATCCAAATATACGCACGGTACAGGACCTCTCATTTTTTCCGTAAGTAAAACCATCAACTTTGCAAAAGCCAAGGCATATGCGGATGAAATGGTGATGCGTGGTTATTTTCCCTATAATGGATTGGACAAAAGTGCTTCAAATTGTGCACGATTTGTGACCGAGACCATGAAGGCTGCTAATGAAGATGGAACCATAGGTAGCAAACTAAAATATCCCTTGACCTATCGACCAACACCCCTTTATAATGTAGTGGCTGCCAGCACAGAAGATAGCATTTACAGTTTTGAAGGGGGAACCCTCCAATTTATGGATAAATCTCGCAGACACAGCATAGCTGACTTAGGAGCAGGTTTATTGGAAAGCTCATTGAGCAAGTATACTAGTACTTTACCGGATGATTCTATTCATGGTGAAATAGAGGAGCCTACGCGACCGTCATCTCTCCCTGATTCGGCTCATTGGCTTGGCGGACTAGGAGAAGGAGCTTGGTTTAGTCTGAATAAGTTAGATGCACACAGTTTTAATGGTATCAAATTTGACAGTTCAGGAATATTGGAGTTTGAAGGTATTTACCACAACCCTGATATAGAGTTGCCAGATGATGCGAAAGCCACCTATGCTTCACATTACGGCTTCTACTCCATTGAGATCGACGGTGTCATTCATAGATTTTATCGCAAATAGATAAAAAAAAGCCCGGCGCGCAGCGCCGGGCTTTTTCTTTATTTTCTCTCTCTCAATTAGAAGTCAATCTTATAGTAGAACACCGGGAACAGTCCCAACTGGTAATTCTCCGCTACCTCACCGGTCTCTGGCAAGTAGGTTAAAGTCAAGATGTTTTTGTTATTGGTAATGTTCGAAATATCCAAAGCAAACTCGTGTGCTAGGTTCAAGAAGTTCCACTTGTACCCCACCTTAAAGTCAAGACGGAAGTACGGGCGGTATTGATTGGAATTGAATGTAAAATCGTCGATAAACTCAATTTCTGAACCTCTCGCTGAAGCGTCCTGATCAATATCACCAAACCAACGTCCACCAATAGAACTCACCTTGGTCCCTAGGTTAAAGACGCCATATTTACCCACTTGGTAATTCTTTGCCATGATGAAGTTGAATGCATAACGGCCGTTGAAGGTCGTATTCACCCAAATATCGTCTGAAGACCCTGTGCCGGCAGCAGCAATATTCTTAGAGCCCTTGTACTTAGCATCGAAGATGGATCCTGTAAACAGGCTGTAGAACCCGTTACGGTAGTAGTGCTCGGCAGTAAATTCTAAGCCGTAGTTACGTCCCTGCCCTTCGTTTTCAAGAGGTTCAGCCCAAAGGCGACCAAATCCGCTACCACCATTCACTAGAGAAAAGTAAGAAGGTACGATCTCCACAGGCACGTCCCACAAGTACTGGTAATAGGTTTCTAGTTTAATGCGTACTGGGTAATCAAAGTTGTGCTCCCAACCGGCTACAAGGTGCGCACTCTTAGTGAGTCCCATACCTTTGTTGTATTCAGTTCCATATACCCCGTCAGCAATGGCTTGAGGTGTGGCTTGAGATCCTCTGTAGTAGTAGAGGTAAGAACTCTGCATTTGACTGTGGTAACCAGCACCGGTAAAAAATTTGTTGTGCTTGTCTACATCATAATTGAAACCGAGACGCGGCTCAATAGGACTTAATGTATTGTCGTTAATGTTCGAGTACAGCGCAGTTAAACCTGCTGTCATCGTGAGCTTATCTGTCAATCTGTTCTTGTAGCTCACGAACGGTTGTACTACAGCGTATCCGTCTGAAGAGAAACCACCATCGTCTGTGCCCCAAGGGAATTCCCAAGGCGAAATTTCACCGGTTAATCCGTTGACGATTCTGGTCGAATCCAAATAATCAACCATCACATAATCCACATTAACACCCGCCTTAAAGCTTTGACGAGCATCGATCTTCTTCGTGTAATGGCTGTATCCATGAATCTTGGTCTCGTAGTACCAATAGTTCAAGATTTTTGGTGCGGAATCTACGCGGTAGTAGAACTCATCAGCCGCCACCGTGTCTACACCTCGGAATACTTTAGTGTTCAGGGCATGAATGGCAGAACGAGATACCGCCGCACCACTTTTGATGTAGCTCGTTTTATCCAAACGCTTTAAATGCGTTGCACCCACTACGCCCATGTGTGTGTCAAAGAATTGGTCACGATCTACACTTCCAATACCTTCAAAACCATCGGTCACTGGGTCACCGTCGGTTCCGGAAATATCAATAACCAGGTTGGACGTACCGCCCATACCCCACAAGCTAAATTTCGAACCGTCTTTTTGCGGAAACGTCACTCTAAAGGCCCCATCTGCATAGTTTGGAATAGCTGTAGTACCCAATGGAATGCCCAAGGTTGACGCCATACCCAATGTTGAGTAGCGTCCCAGGACAAGGTAAGACGGTGCATTTGGCTTCTCTTTGCCTAAACGACCCTCAGCCATCAATTCTACCCCTAAGAGACCGAACTGAAAGCTTCCTTCAAATGGCGTGGCATTATTACCGTCGCGCATCTCTAGATCGAAAACACCGGCAATAGCATTTCCGTACTCCCCTGGCCAAGCGCCTGTATAGAAATCACCGCTCTGGATGTATTTATTGTTAAGGATAGTTACCGGACCACCGCCAGTCCCTGGAATGGCGAAGTGGTTGGGGTTGGGAATGTTGATTCCTTCAAAACGGTACAGGATACCTGCAGGCGTGTTACCACGAACAACAATGTCATTTCGAGTATCGTCTGAACCCTGAACACCCGCAAAGTTGGTTGCCATACGAGCCGGTTCCCCACGAGAACCCGCATAGAGGTTCGTTTCTTCTACAGAGAACTTGCGGGCACTCACTACGGCCATCTCGTTCTTTACATCACCGCGGGGTGTTGCAACAACATCTACCTCGTCAAGCTTTACCGTGCTCTCTGTCAAAGCGATTCTAATCACAGCTTGCTTAGCTGAGTTTAATTCTACAACAGCAGAAGTAGGCTCATAGCCGAAGAGTTGAACGGCCACAATCTTGCGGCCAATCTCTACATCCATTTCGAACTGTCCGTACTCGTCAGAGAATGCCTGTACATTATCACAGATAAGCATGGCATCTGGAAGTGGCGATTTACTTTCAGAATCGACCACGGTACCACGAATGGTTTGAGTGAGTGTTTGCGCTCCTAAGGTTGAACTAACTACCAACAGAGCAAGAAGAACTAAGCGTCTCATAGTTTTGATTTTGTATAGCGACAAGTTAAAGGAATTGCGCCGCTCCGCGACTTTAATAAATCTTGAATTCTGAGATTTTCACTAACAAGGGTGTAAATCATAGCTCAAATTGAGCCACTTTGATTCACAAATGAATCAAATCACTTGAAAAACGAAGAAAAGTGCTTGTGACCGCGCACGTAAAATTGCCACACCATGCTCCCCGCATAGGTCCCCTTCAGCTTCTTCAAAGGCAACAAGGGCAACCCTTTATACGACATTCTTGTACGCTGAATTTTAGTGAACCTTCCGTAAAAGGCAAAGTGCGCTTGCAGTATGGCCAAGGTATGTTTCGGTTTTCCTTCAAGGACGAACTTCACCCCTGCTATGCCGTCTAAAATAAGTCGTGCAAACACAATCCCCATGGCACGAAGCTGCGGAAGGTTTTTCACGAGGATAATCAGGTTGTTGCGGAAGTTTAAATAGGTTTTTCGTGGAGAATCGGCATTTAATGTTGCCCCGCCAAGATGATAAACCTCAGATTTAGGCTCCACCCAAACCTCATAACCAGCTCGCTGCATACGCCAGCAAACATCAATCTCTTCCATATGAGCGAACAGCATAGGGTCTAACTTACCTGCTCGCTCAAACGCCTCCATATTCACAGCTAAACAAGCGCCCGTCGCCCAGAAAACAGGACGGGCATCATCGTACTGACCACCATCCACTTCAAGCTCATGAAGAACCCGTCCGCGGCAAAATGGGTAGCCTAAAGCATCGATAAATCCTCCAGAAGCCCCAGCGTATTCGAACTTCTCAGGTTCACGATCCCAACGAATCTTCGGTTGTACTGCCCCACAATTAGGATACTTCTCAAAATGTCCCATGATGGGTTCCAACCATCCAGGAGTTGTTCTAACATCGCTATTTAACAGCACTGCGTACTTCTCCTTCAAGGGCTTCAAACCTTCGTTGTAGCCGCCTGCATACCCCAAATTCTCACCGGTCTGAATGATCTTAACCTCTGGAAAATGGGTCTCAACATAGGCAACGCTGTCGTCACTGCTGTCGTTATCAATGACATATACCGGATGTGGCTTGCTATCTTCAATAACGCCTGGCAAGTATTTTTCTAATAAGGCTTTTCCGTTCCAATTCAGGATGGCAACCGCAATCTTTTCTTTCATCCGAGCTTAAAATCTATCGAACCACGTTCCTTGATTACCAATAATGATTGAATTAGAAATTCGCTCTCCAAAGTTATCCCTGCTGTATTGGGTAGAGGTCGCATCAATATCAGGACCTGCATTGGTATGGCGTGTCAAATGATACTGCCACTTGTGATCCTTCACCTCACCCAAAGCAGAACTATGAATAAGCGTGTATTGACGGCCTATGAGCTCCTGGTCCACAAAGATGAACACCTGATTCTGCTGCACCGGGGTACTTGAACTCTTTAATTGATCGTATTGCCAAACTTGGTACGGATAGTTACGACCGTCGAACGAACGTTCCTCCACAAGTGAAGGCGCACCATATTGGAGGAAAACTCGGCCCATCTGAGACCTGTAGCCTGGTACAGTTCTGCTTCCAAACTCTTGGTCTACTTTATCGACCACTACCAAATAGCCCTTCCACTCTCCTAACGGATCCATCGCATTTTTATCCGTCCAAAAATTCACGATGAACGATGCAATTCTAGCCGTATCCTTGGAATCTTTTAAGTTGGTCATAATGCGGCGCTCTGACATAGTTGCTACAGGCGCAATCATACGTAAGTATTCATTGACCTGAGACCACAGGCCCCAGCCATTTTCAAATACCGCACGAGTAACACTCACCTCGGGGCCGTTCCACGCGGCTTCATCCGCCTTGTCGTTGTACCAGTAAAAAGGGCTAATGCGCTCAGCAACTGCTTGACCAGTACTGTCTAACATTACGATGGAATATTCATATTGACCGCTTTTTTGGGATGAAAAATCAATTTTATTGTAGACCGGCGTACTCCCTGTATTACAACGTGCAAACCCTGAAGTCCCAGGAATAATATTGCCGTAAGCATCCGTCAATTTGTACTGGAGAATGTATTTGCCTGAGGCTACAAAGCCTTCTGTATACATGCTCAAAGTCGATTCATTTTCAAATACCGGCAGTCCTAAAGACGCCACCGGAACTACAGAAACTCCTCGTTTCACATAGTTCACAGGAACCTCCTCTACATCATCAAGCAACACCGGCTGCGACAGCCAAAAATCGCTAGCAACATATTCGAGAGTATCGCTAAAACTCCAGTCACTATTGGACACCTCGTCGTATAGAAAGATCTCCAACGGTCTCTTCTCTATCTCTTTAGTGTCATCAAAAGTGAACGTACTCTTTTGCAACATTAAGGGCGCACTCGAGGCGGAATCTTCACTGGTATATTCAAATCGAACTACATCTACCTTACCCTCAAAGGACAAAGCCACCTTAAACCGTGCATGCCAGATTGAATCCGCATCCATTTCAAAGGCAATGGTGCTTGCGTCAAGCGTACTGAAAAAGTCCACATAAGGACCTTGAGTCTCACTCACATATTGGATAGGCTGCAATCCAAAGCGCAACTCCTGCGCTTTAGTTGAAGTAGTCAGTGCAAGTAGAAATATGACTTTAAAGAAAGATTTCATCATCCTCAAAGATAATTGCAAAATTGCCCTTGCAAAACACGAATTCCTGTTTAAATTTGCCGCCCACTCAGGAAGTAGCTTTACTTCCTATCGGAGAGATGGCAGAGTGGTCGAATGCACTGGTCTTGAAAACCAGCGTACCGAGAGGTACCGGGGGTTCGAATCCCTCTCTCTCCGCCGAAAACACCTGAAAACCAGCGTTTTACGCTGGTTTTTTTATGCCCATTCGCGAACGAAGCTCGCTTCAGTGAGCGGGATGGGTATAAAAAATACAGAACGCCGGAGGCGGACTGGTTTTCATGTGTTTTTGGGACGGTTCCCCTCCAGGGATCTTTTGAGCGAAGCGAAAAAAAATCCCAGCCACTAGAACGACTGGGATCTAACCTATTTTTGGCCATTACCGTTTTCACCGACACCTTCACTACAGCCTTCTTCGACCGAACATGAACAGTTTTCGCAGCGAGCAACTTTATTTGCCTCTACCCTTTTCTTCTTGGCATCCGCAATGACTTTCTTCACATCAAGCCAGTTATCTCTACCTTCAAGAACTTCTAACGGTGTATATATCCCATGGGCGGAATGCGGCCTGTTCATATAAGCATCGATAGTCGAACTGAGGATCTGTTCTAACTGTACCCCGTCTCGAGCAACGTGAACCGAACCAAACTCATTTTTTAACGTATGAAAAACGCGCTCGATCATAGAATTTGAAGCCATGACACTCTTCCCTGCTATCCAATGGGTCACTTTAAAATACATATAGAGCAGTTCAGTATCGATTATTTTACGGTTCTCACTACCACCATCCGTCATATAAATGAGCTTGTCAGGATTATACTTCAAGAATGCTTCTCTCAATACATCAGCTGATATGGACTTCCTAAGCTTGTCGGACAATCGCCAATTCACAATACCTCTAGATGCATTATCAACGATGCAATACAAATACCATTTTTCACCGTAGATAGTTTTGATAATTGAAACATCGGCGTGCCATATATCATGGACATTTTCAGCCCTTATCTTGATGGGTTGTGGCTTATAGGTTTTCATTTGCTTCGTGGTAGTTAAATCTTTCACCATGTAATAGAAAGTACCTCGTCCCATGGCAATTTGACCCTTACGAATGGCATGCGCATAAATAACATTTTTATTCTCGCCACCGGCCATAACTAACTCTCGACATAATTTACGTTCAGCGTCCCTTATCTTATTCGGGGTTCGTCTAGCACATATTTTATCTGTGGTTAAGGAACAATTCATCTCTAGGATATTCTTCCAGACCCAATATCTATTTCTGGTAATACCCGCATGTTCGAGAAAATACTGTTTGGTGACCAACCCTTCAAGCCCCTCGACCACTTCTACGAACTTTTCCTTGTTTTCGCCTAACATCCGTGTAAAACTCTTGACACCCATGGCGTCTTTTACAAAGCGTACGAAGGTCATGTAGGACTCTATGGCCTGCTTATTACGTTCCAATTCTTCATCCTGCCGCGATAGATATTTAATCACAGTTGGGTGCTCGGCCCCATTCTCGAATTGATTAACAAACTTTGAAATCGGTGTTTTTCGCCATTCAGAAAGCGTTGCTCTCGGAATTTTTCGAATGTCACTTTTTGAAAAGTGTTTTAGCTCCTCACCGCAACAAACGGCAAATTTGAGCTCTAATGGATACTTTGAATTACCATGCATCATATTTAGAATTTAAGGTTCAAATTCAAACATGAAGGCTTGTTGCTGAAAGGCAAAATGTTCGGTATTTACCGAACAGACGTTTGGAATCACGTGTAATTCCAACACATATGAGGTTCATTAAACACCTAATAATTGGTAAAAACCAAGTGTTCGGTAAATAATTAACCGACGCAGAGTATGGCAACCAAATCCTTGACCCTTCTTTAATTTGAGAATGAAATCCTATTTTGATCCATTAGTGAAGATACTGAAGACACTAGGATTATAGATTTATACGTGGTTCCAAACGTCTGTTCGGAATATTCCGAACAATGAATACGTAACAGAAGCTGGCTATGCGAAGTGAGGGCGACAACTGTCGAAAAGGGTTGAAAATCGTAACCCCTGCCGTAACCCCTAATCGTAACCTGGTGATGGACGGAATCGAACCCTCGGTCATTAATCATATCCTAGTTTAGTTTTTGATTTGGTGTCTTCGTGAAGATACTGAAAACACTGGGATGCTGGAATTACACGTAATTCCAAACGTGTGTTCGGAATATTCCGAACATAAATTTTTTCAAATACTAGCTTGAAATTACTTGATTGAGTGTTTTGATTGATTGAATAATTCAGTGATTCGGGTAGGTTTGAGGCATAAAAAAACCGGATCCAAAATTGGACCCGGCTAAAAGTGATTTTTTTGATGAAAATTACTTCCCGTCCTCGTTGATTAACACTGGTGCATTACCGTCTGTAATAATGAGCTTCGCATTCGGTGAGGCACTGAGCTTTTCTAAGACTTCTAACGATCTCCATTTGATGATTTCGTCAGATAAGCCTTCGGCTAATACCTGTTGTGCATCCCTTACACCCTGGGCTTCAATTTTCTTGCGTTGAGCTTCCAGGCGCTCTTGTTGCAGTTCAAACTCCATGCGCTGAGCAATCTGTTCTGCCTCTAGCTTACTTTCGATAGCTTCGTACAATCCCGGTGGCAATGAAATAGATTTCATTAGCACACTTTCAATCACAAATCCACGGTCAATTAAAAGACTGTCCATATGGGATTTAATGGCATCCTCAATTACCGCACGCTGCCCGCTATGCATGTCTTTGGCCATGTAGCGCGAACAAACATCTGCTGCTGCCGATCTAAATACAGAAAGAATCATGACGTCCTCGTAGCGCTCACCTACTGTTTGGATAACGTTTGGTGCCTGGCTCGACTGGATATGGTATAAAATAGAGATCTCTGCAAGTACGTTCAAGCCCTCTTTCGAAGGAAGGTTTAAGCGAACCTCAAGATTCACCGTTCTAGTAGGCACTACTACCACTCTAGTAATGAGAGGATTCACGGTCATTAGGCCAGGTTGATAGGCCTTTGGCTTTAGTTTCCCTAAGGTTGATTTCACCCCGACATAACCCGGATCGACAATAACACAAGAAGAAAGAAAAGCAAGAGCTAATACTGCAAATAATCGTTTCATATGTTTGATTTTAAATTGGTTAGGGTAAACTTAATGCAAATGTTACGCCAATGTACATGCAGCAATTTATTTTCTTTTCATTTCTGCAACATTGTTGCATAAAAGATTATTTCATGTAACTTCGCTCTAAATACTTCAAAGATGAAAACCTTGAAAATACTACCAGTAGCACTGCTCGCAGTCAGTCTCTTTTCTTGTGAACCAAACGATCCAACGGATCCTCATGAAGAAGAATTGATTACTACTCTAAACGTTGCTTTAGAAGCAGGCGGCTCAACAGTTACTTTGAACTTCCAAGATATAGACGGCGACGGTGGCGATGCGCCAATAATTACTGTAGACAAATTGGCTCCAAATACAACTTACGCGGGTTCAATTACTTTGTTTAACGAAAGTGAAGACCCAGCAGAGGAATTGACTGCTGAGATTTTTGACGAAGCCGAAGATCACCAGTTTTTCTTTGCCTCTACAGGTGCTTCTATGTTCGCATACGCAGATCAGGACAACGACGGTAACCCAGTTGGTTTATCGTTTGAGTTGACTACCGGCGATGCTGGAATGGAGAGCTACACGATTACTTTGCGTCACGAGCCAGCGAAAACTGCAACAGGCGTTAGCGGTGGCGACATCACCAACGCAGGTGGTGAAACTGATATCGAGGTAGTATTTGACGTAACTGTTGAATAAACTCCTCTACATATTGTTCCTAAGCTTTGGGTGGTCGCTTTCAGTGGCCGCTCAAACTTGTTTTTTGACCCTTGATGGAAGGGTCACAGATGCGCACGACCAAAGTCCCGTGGAAGACGTGAGCATCTACATCACCGAGCTAGGCGAAGAACTGTGGACAGATGCTCGTGGTAAATTCTCTTTCGAAAACCTCTGCCCAGGCACCTACCACGCCCTAGTGCAACACATAGGCTGCCCCTCAGAGCGAATATTGATTGAGCTTTATGCCGATACCAGCCTCTCCTTGACCTTAGAGCATCATGAAAACATGCTTCACGAGGTGGACGTGCACGATGAGCACGAGTACGCCATCAATGAGCAAAGCCTTAGCATTTTAACCCTTGACAACAGTGCAGCGAAGTCACTTGCTGCTTCAGTGAGTGGTTTGGCAGGTGTGAGTATGCTTGGTAATGGTGCGGATATTGGATTGCCTGTGGTACACGGATTGTCGGGCAATAGACTGACCCTAGTTAACAACGGCGTAGTCCATACCGGTCAACAATGGGGGGCAGATCACAGCCCCGAGATTGATTTGAATAGTGCGAGCGAGGTGAGCGTAGTTAGCGGTGCTGCTGCAATGCGCTACCCAGGGACACACATGGGCGGGATTGTGATATTGGAATCGGGCCCAATTCCTTTTGATCCGCACATTCATGGAAAAATCCGCTCAACTACTGAGAGCAACGGTCGCGGCGGCACCGTCAACGGACAATTCTACAAGGGCTTAGAAACGCTCCAATGGCGTGTAGGAGGCACTTTGAAGCATTACGGCGACCGTCATGCTCCAAAGTATTTCTTAAACAATACAGGCACAAGACAAGCACACGCGAACGCTGAACTGCACAAGCAGTGGAACAATACCCTTGAATGGGAAGGAAAATACAATTACTTCAGCGCGGAATATGGCATCATGCGCGGTAGTCACATTGGCAACTTAACTGATCTCGAGAGCGCCTTCTCTCGCGAAGTACCGTTTTTTACAGATTCTGCCTTCTCCTACGTGATCGAAGCACCGCGTCAATGGGTGCAGCACCACCAGCTGAAATCTGGTCTTAAAAAACGTACAGACTTAGGAACTTTAGAGTGGCATCTTGCCGGCCAACGCGATCAGCGACGGGAATACGATGTACGCCGCAGCGGCAGAAGTGATATCCCAGCCCTATCATTATTACAGTACAGCATTCAAAACGAGGTACTTTGGTCGAACGAGTGGCTAGAAACCGGCTATCAATTCTTAGGCAGGAACAACTGGAACCTACCAGAAACAGGCATCACTCCCCTTCTACCCAACTTCACCGCATTCACCAACGGCGGCTTTGTGGCTGTAGAGCATTCGATGGGTACGTATGATTTGGAATTCGGCGGTCGATACGATTATACATTTAGAAGTATCGCAAGGTGGTCAAACGGGGTTCCACGGGTAGTGGAATACTTTGATGACAATTACCACAACTTTAGCTTCTTGGGTCGCATTAGCCGGAATTTAGGGAGCAGATGGCAAGTGCTTGCAGAGAGTTCGTTGCGCCAAAGGCCGCCTGAGATTAACGAAATGTACGCCTTCGGACTACACCAAGGTGTGAGTGGTATTGAAGAAGGGAACCTTGAATTGAAACAGGAATCGGGGCTAAAATCTACCCTACAGCTACGGGGTAAAGTAAGTGAGAAACTTCATTTGGATGTCCGGGCCTACACCCATTTCTTTGACGGATACATTTACTTACAACCTCAGCAAACCTTCAGATTGACCATACGTGGTGCTTTCCCGGTGTTTACCTACGAGCAATGCGATGCGCGTTTATTGGGTGGTGATGCCGTCATAAAATACGCATTCAGCGAGCGCTTGAATTTTGAATCGACTTGGGGGTACGTTTATGGGATGAATACCTCTGAAAATTTGCCGCTAAATTTCATGCCGCCTTTAAACGTCCAAAACAACTTGGGCTACGAAGTTCCTCAATGGAAGAATTGGCGCAATGTAAATGTATCCGTGATGCACAGATATACGGCTCAACAGTGGAACTGGGATAGCAGCCTTGATCTTATTGCGCCACCCGAGAGCTATCATCTTTTCGACCTCCACCTGGGTGCTACGCTTAAGGGTGCTAATTTCAAACCAAAATTTAGAATAGGCATTGAAAACATCTTCAATACCTCTTACCGCGATTATTTGAACAGGCAGCGTTATTTTGCAGACGCTTTAGGGCGTAATTTCACCTTGAGCTGGGTACAAAACTTCTAACTATGGATGCTGCTACCACTTTAAAAAACCACGACCTCAGGGTGACCAAAATTCGTTTGGCCATTCTTGAAGCGTTGGGCGACGGTCATCAAGCCAAGCCCTACGGTGAGCTGCAAGCAGCACTCGGTGAATTTGACCGTACGACCTTGTACCGAACACTGCTCGCATTGATTGACAAAGGACTGATCCATAAAGCTCTAGAGGAAAATGGAGAAAGCTACTACGCGCTTTGTGGTGGATGTACGACACATGCACACACCCACGACCACATTCACTTTAAATGCAACGATTGCGGAACTGTGGAATGCCTGCATCTCAGCAGCGAGATTGGCTTCACCCTCCCTGGGGTGGTTATGCACAGCTTAGAAATTACTGCGAAAGGGACCTGTAAGGCGTGCAGTACCTAACAGCAACCTGAGCCTGGAACACAAGCGCTTTGACCTAAGGCAACTTTTGCCTTAGCAGGTTTTTCTGGGATACCACATTTGTCCTTGGCTAAACAGTCTGTTTGGAGCGCTTGAAAAATAAACTTTCCTTGCTCGTACTCCAATCCGTAGTTTTCGATGCTTTTTCCTTGAAATTCTACTTGAAGCTCAAGATTTGGATTTAGGCCTAATTGATTGATGGAAGCATCCACAATACCTGCGAGCTTTTCAATAGATAAGCGATGGTCAAAATCTACATCGATGTACATCTGAAAGTTCACCTTTGAGGTCTTTCTTGCAGTACCGCCGCAATCGATAAAAAATCGGTCCAACTGACCTACCTCTGTGATGTGAAAATGAGGCGCTACGGATGTACCGTCTACCTGAATGAATTCTAGGGAATCAACGTGGTCTAAAAAGGTGCGAAATTCTGCGAGTGTCATCATCATATTATAAATCAAAAGTAGCACGCACATCCCAAATAATGGGTGCTCAAAGTATCAGGGGGCTTGAATTTAACCTAACCTTAAAACATGACTAAAGACGCCTCGGGCAGTGACCTCAGCGCCTGCACCGGCTCCTTGAATGACCATGGGGTGGTCGCCGTAGCCTTCCGTATAGATTTCAAACAAGCTGTCCGAACCCTGAATACCGCCTAAAGGAGAACTTTTAGCCACGGTAGCCAGCTCTACCCCGTACCGCTTTGGTTTCGAAACCTAGTTCTTTCATGCTCTTTGAAGTTTAAGACCCACTTTCACGCTAGCTTCCAGGACGGCAAAAGCACTGCAATACTTCGTTTTGGTCAATTCCACCGCACGTTCCAAAACCGCATCCGAAGCATCGGTGTCTACGGTAATGACCAATTCCACACTATCAAAAATCCGAGGCATTTCTTCTCTTCTCGAGGCCACAACCTCGGAGCTGTAACTGCGGATTTCGTGACGGCCTTTCTTCAAAATGTGAATAATATCAATGGCACTGCAACCTGCCAGGGAAATGAGCATTAGCTGCATAGGGCGGAACCCGCCGTCTTTGCCGCCAAACTCTTCAGCGGTATCTAATCTTAATTCATGATTACCAGCTTTGGCCAACATGCCAAAACCGTCGTCTATACGCTCTAAACTTACTTTCATTGGATGAAATAGTTGTGAGCATTTCGAGAAAGAAGAGAATCTTGTACTTCTGCCAGTATCTACTTCCGCTGTTAGCGGAAAGGAATTAGCACCTTCTCAATAGATTTGAGGGTTGCTAAGGTTTCACAGGGCCGTTCCCTCCACCTTTCTCGATACACTCTTGTTATGCGACAAAGAAAAGGCAAATTAACAGAACGAACAACTCTTAAATTTTAATTCTGATTTGTGTGAACGCAACTGACCAAAATTCCGTTATTTGCGAACGATGCTTAGCTACAGTACACACCTTCATTCACACCAAGCCCCTTGGGTGACCTTCGTCCACGGAGCAGGTGGATCATCTACGATCTGGTACAAGCAGTTGCGTTCATTTAGAGAGAACTACAACATTCTTTTGGTCGATCTGCGCGGGCACGGAAAAAGCAAAGCACCTTTCTACGAGAAACTAAAACAGTACAACTTCACCACCATTGGGAATGAAGTCATTGAAGTACTCGACCATCTTAAAATTCAAAGCACACACTGGATAGGCATTTCCTTAGGGACCATCGTCATTCGCGAGATTACAGAACGCTTCCCGGAGCGCACAATCAGCATGATAATGGGCGGGGCGGTGATGAAGCTCAATAAACGAGGCCAAGTACTGATGAGAACGGGTGCTGCACTTAAAAGTGTACTGCCCTACATGATTTTGTACAAGTTCTTTGCTTGGGTCATTATGCCAAAGAAAAAGCATGTTGAGGCTCGCAATCTATTCGTAAAGGAGGCTCGCAAGTTGTACCAACAAGAGTTTAAAAGGTGGTTTACCCTCGTTGCCGAGGTCAATCCCTTATTGCGGTATTTCCGTTTTAACGATGCAAAAGTTCCTACCCTTTACATCATGGGTAGTGAGGACCACATGTTTTTACCGTCTATCCGTAAAATCGTAAGTACGCACCAGAGTGCCCTGCTTCACGTAATCGAAAATTGTGGTCATGTTGTCAACGTAGAACAACCGGAAATCTTCAATAATGAGGCCTTGAAATTCTTAAATAAAGTAGATAAACAATCGACTGATGAATAATCCTTTGACCAGGTTCAAATGGGTGGCATTTCTTGAAGGCACCTCTTTCCTCATCCTTCTATTCATTTGTGTGCCCTTGAAATACGGGCTTGACATCTTATGGCCAAACAAGATCATGGGTATGGCCCACGGGGTGTTAACGGTGCTCTACGTCTTCACCCTGATAGATTTCAGTATCAACTACCGTATTAGCGCACTTCGCGTGGTTCAATTCTTCATCGCTTCCCTACTGCCTTTCGGTACTTTTTATGCTGAAAAGAAGTGGATTAGACCACTGGAAGCTTAAAGTTCCTCGATTTTCTTGAGCAATGCTGCAGCTTCGGCAGCAACCTTGTCGCTTTCAGCACGATTCGAATGACTAAGCTCGTAGCTTTTCTTGATTAGGGCATCGTAGCGATCCTCCAGTTTCTCTTTTTCCGATTTCTTTTTAAACAGTCCGAACATAAGTCTTAATTTGTACGGATAACACCAATTGTACATGCTTGGTTTAAGACAATTCCTACAATTTACACTCCTTCTCACTGCCTTTACCGCATGTGAAAAAGCACCTGAACCTGAACCGCAACATCGACCTTCTTGGGCCGGAACAGATTTCAGTCAGTTGCCGAAAGTAGAAGCGGAAGGTTGGATTTTCAGAGATTCGGATTCGAACGAAGTTGATCCTATTCTCTACCTCGCCCAGCAAGGATTGAAAGTGATACGCTTAAAAGTATGGAACAATGACAGTGGTGATGGTTCTTTAGAAGAGTTAACGCCCTATGCCCAACGCATTCACGATGCAGGAATGCAAGTCATGCTCACCTTTCATTACAGCAATACCTGGGCAGATCCTGGTGCCCAAACCATTCCTACACAATGGGCAAACCTTTCAGATACGGACCTACTAGATAGCGTTCGCTCTTTTACTAAAAAAGTTATTCAGGCTACCAATGCAGAATACGTTCAAATTGGAAACGAAATCAACCACGGGATGATGAAACCCTTTGGCGCTAGAGACGGTTCTGGCAACTTTCAAAGGCTCTTACAGGCAGGACTCGAAGGCGCTAGAGAAGCAGATGATTCTGTGATGACGTTCATTCATTACGCCGGTTTTGAAAATGCCGACATCTTCTACCGTACTATTGACAGCCTCGATTTTGATGCCATAGGCCTATCCTATTACCCCAAATGGCACGGCAAAAATCTTGGAGACTTACGCAGCAGTTGCTTTAATCTTACGAGCGAATTCGAACGACCTGTCTACCTGGTTGAATCTAGTTATCCATTTACCTTAGGCTGGGCAGATTGGACCAACAATCACATTGGTAGCGCTGACCAAATCATGGGTGCCTTCCCGCCATCACGTGCCGGTCAAAAAGCCTTTCTAGAAGAATTGCGAAACCTTACGGACAGTCTAAGCACTGGTTTGATGTATTGGGGCGGTGAATTAGTAGCTTACAAGGGACCGCAGGCACAAGACGGCAGTCCTTATGAGAATCAGGCCCTATTCAGTTTTAACGGTGTTGCCTTGCCCGCTATCTCTGCCCTCGGGTCGAACGACTAGACTTTTCATAAATTTGAGCAAATAATTTATTTATGAGAATTCCCGCCAACTCAGTATCAGAGTACATCTCTAAACTTCCCGAAGACCGTCGCGAATCCTTTGAAAGGATACTTGAAATTCTACGAAACAATCTACCTGAAGGTTTTCAGGAATGCCTAGGCTATGGAATGCCCGCGTTTGCCGTTCCGCACAGCCTATACCCAGACGGGTATCATTGTAAACCTGAGGAACCGCTACCCTTTATCTCGGTGGGCAATCAAAAAAACTTCATTGGTTTTTACCATATGGGAGTCTATGCAATGCCCGAGATTTATGATTGGTTTGTTGGGGAGTACCCTAAGCATTCAAAGTTCAAACTAGATATGGGTAAAAGCTGCCTCAGACTGAAGCGAATGAATGATATTCCCTACGACCTTATTGCAGAACTGGCGCAAAAAATCACACCCGAGCAGTGGATTGAGGTCTACGAATCCAACATCAAGAAATAAATTATATTAGCCTCCCAAAACCATCCTAAATGCCTAATAAAGGAGATAAATTCGTCGATGTAGATCGCTTAATTAAGGAAAAGAACCCTACCGCCTATAAGTTTATTCCAGGATGGTTGATAAAGTACTTGAGCGAAACAATAATTCATGAATCTTTCTTGAATGATATCATGACGAGTTACCCAAACACATTGAATTTCGATTTTTGTAGGGTAATGTGCGAGCGTTTTGGCATTAACGTGCGTATAGAAGGATCTGAAAACATCCCTAAGGAAGGTGGAGTCATTTTCGCAGCGAATCATCCTTTAGGCGGTATGGATGCAATAGCGGTTATGTCTGCTATTGACAGCCATAGAAATGATGTAAAGTTCCTTGTAAATGATCTACTGATGAACATTCCACAATTGAAAGGAATATTTGTAGGTGTCAATAAATTTGGAACGACAGCTCGGGAAGGCATTAAAGCTGTAGACCAAGCTTTTGCCGGTGATAATGCATTATTCATATTTCCAGCGGGACTTGTTAGCAGAATGACTAGATATAAGGTAATTCGAGATCTAGAATGGAAGAAAACCTTTATTACTAAAGCTAAAAAATACAACAAGCCGGTGGTACCGGTGCATATTTCAGGCAGACTATCAAAGCGATTTTATTTCGTTGCACGTTTGCGAAAGTTTTTAGGCATCAAAATGAACATTGAAATGTTGCTTTTGGCTCAAGAAACTATCAAGCAAGAGGGTAAAACAATTGTGGTTAAATATGGTCAACCCATTCTTCCTGAGTCCTTCGACCGTTCAAAGAAAGATCAAGATTGGGCTTATGATATAAAATCCAAGGTGTACGATTTGAAATAAATAACCACATCAACCCGTTCTGAGGTATATTTGCCAAATGATCGATTTAAGTTACATCGCCCCACCTGTAGACACCTCGTTAATGAAGAGTGAACTAACGAAGGAACGTTTCATTCGCACAACAGGGAAGCTGGATAACGAAATTTACATTGTCAACATTCACAACGCGCCAAATGTAGTGCGCGAGGTAGGTCGACTAAGAGAAATCACCTTCGCCTCTGCCGACGGCGGAACGGGCAAAGAGGTAGATCTTGACGAGCTTGACCTCAGTGAACACTGTTACCAGCAGCTTATTGTCTGGAACCCAGAAGAGGAAGAAATTGTAGGTGGCTACAGATTCATCGACGGTGCAGTCATTGCTGCGCATGGAGATTGGAAGCACGACCTCAGCATGGGGCATTACTTTGACTTTAGCGAACGATTCATTGCTGAGTATTTACCGAAAAGTATTGAGTTAGGGAGAAGTTGGGTTCAGCCCAAATACCAACCTGCCAATGACCCAAGAAAAGGGATGTTCGCTTTAGACAATATTTGGGATGGATTGGGTGCCATCTGCTTGAAGTACGACCACATCGAGCACTTCTACGGTAAGGTTACTATGTACCCTACTTACAACCGCGAAGCTCGAACCTATGTGCTTAACTTCTTACGTCATTATTTTCCCGACACAGAAGGCCTGATGGTACCAAGCGTTGAAGCCGATGTACCAGTAATTGATTTAGATCCTGAGCTGTTCCCCGTTGATACTGAAGATTTTGCGAAATCATTCAAAATGGGGCAACGGAACTTGAACAAGGTCTGTAATACCTTCGGTGAAAGCATTCCTCCACTAATTAAACAGTACATGGGGCTAAGCCCAAAGATGATGACCTTCGGAACATTTATCAATGCCGATTTCGGAAACGTAGAGGAAACCGGTATTCTTATTCCGATAGAGACCATCTACGACGATAAGAAAGAACGATACATACGCTTGTAAACTTCAATCATTTGAAGTTGTTGACTACTTAAATTAGCATTCATGAATAACTTCAATCTTCACCTTCCAACACAACTTTACTTCGGTAAAGACCAACACTTAGAATTGCCACGTCTTATACCGGCAGACGCCAAGGTATTAATGCTCTACGGCGGAGGCTCTATTAAACAAAATGGTATCTATGAAAAGGTTACTGAAGCACTACAGGGCTTTGAAATCGTAGAATTCGGAGGTATTGAAGCGAATCCTCAATACAGTACCCTTATGCAAGCACTAGAGGTTATCAAACGTGAAAAAATCACGTTTATGCTGGCTGTTGGCGGTGGTTCTGTGATTGACGGTACGAAGTTTTTAGCCGCTGCAGCCCTCTATGAAGGAGTAGAACCTTGGGACATTCTTGCCAAAGGAATTCGTACTGAAGTTGGACTTCCTTTTGGAACCGTCTTGACCCTTCCGGCGACAGGGTCTGAAATGAACTCAGGCGCAGTGATTTCTCGTAAAGAAATCGGACAAAAGCGCGCGATGGGCGGACCGGGTTTGTTCCCCGTATTCAGCATCAGTGACCCAAGTGTCGTAGCCTCATTACCACAGCGACAACTGGCCAATGGTATAGTGGATGCGTTTACGCACGTTATGGAGCAATACATGACCTACCCTACCGCTGCAACCTTGCAGGATCGCATCTCAGAGGGAATTCTCAGCACCTTAATCGAGATTTCAGACACGGTAATGGCGCACCCTGAGCAATATGACGTAGCAGCTAATTTCATGTGGTGCTGCAATATGGCCTTGAACGGAATCATACAGAAAGGGGTACCGACAGATTGGTCTATCCACGCTATAGGTCACGAAATCACTGCAGCTTATGGCATCGACCATGCGCGTACCTTAGCAATAGTATTGCCGAGTTTATACCGCCATAAATTGGATAAAAAAGAAGCGAAATTGGCACAATACGGTCGTCGGGTTCTCGGTTTGACGGGTGACGACAGAGCCGTTGCAAAAGCATCCATTGATAAAACAGAAGAATTCTTTAGAAGCTTGGGTATTGGAACTACGTTGAGTGATTACGAGATTGAACGTCCAGAATCTTTCCCTGAGCAATGTGTTGCGGCCATGGAGGCTCAGCGCACGATTATCCTTGGAGAGCACAAGGACATTAGATCTACAGACGTTAAAACCATATTAAAAGCGGCATTGTAATGGAATTGGAACAATTATTTAGTGATCTACCCAAAGTAGAACGTCAAGAAAATTTAGACGGCATCGCCACGCACCTTAGCGAAGAAACATCCATAGCAGTAAACTTTATCTGCACGCACAACAGCAGAAGAAGTCATCTGTGCGAAATCATGTTTCGCAGCGCTTGTAACTTCTACCAGCTAGAAAATGTAGCTACCTACAGTGGTGGTACTGAAGGAACTGCACTCTACCCCGTTGTGGCAGAAAGCTGCGCTAGACACGGGTTCACTACGATCGAAACTCAAGAGTACGGACAACGTGCTTGGAAGATTTTTCACCACACACTAGAGGATGAAAAGAATGCGCCACTGCTCTTCTCGAAAGAATACCATCATCCGAATAATGCGCAGGAAGGATACCACGCCATTATGGTATGTGATAGTGCCAACGAAGCCTGCCCTGTAGTCTTTGGAGCAAAACAACGACACTCACTTCTTTTTGTGGATCCGAAACACAGCGACGGCAGTTCTGAGCAAGCAGATGTCTACGATAATACACTGCGCACCATTGCTTCAGAAATGGGGTATATCGTCCGTAAAATCCTTGAATTAAGAGGCTAATCTTCTTGAGCTAGCAAACCTTCAACGGCTAATCGGTAAGAATCAAGACCGAAGCCGCTAATGCTGGCCATACATTTTCCGGCAATCAAGCTATTGTGACGAAATTCTTCTCTCGCCGCAGGATGACTGATGTGCACCTCCACAACAGGGGTAGAAATAGCTGCGATGCAATCTGCAATAGCTACCGAAGTGTGTGTATATCCACCGGCGTTAAAAATGACAGCATCAAAGTCGTTATCAGCAGCTTGAAGTATGTTAATAAGCTCACCTTCAACGTTATTTTGTTCGTAGTGAAAGCTTGCTACATCATCATAAACAGCGGCCAATTCTTCATAGAACTGTTGAAAGTCCGTTGTACCGTATACCTCAGGCTCTCTTTTGCCAAGAAGATTGAGGTTAGGACCGTTGAGAAGTAAAATACGCATGATGCAAAGTTACCTTTTGATACACGAAATTTAAGAAGTGAAAACAAAGGAAATCATAAATAGCTATTTGGAGTACCTGCAATTCGAGCGCGGATTGAGCGGGAACACGCTCCTAGCCTATGAACGTGATTTGTATAAGTTCTCGGAAATCACGGGTAAAAATCCATTGAAATCAGGCGCTGAAGAAGTATCTGAACTATTGAGACACATGCACAAAAGCGGACAAAGTGCAAAATCCCAGAGTCGGATCCTTAGTGCCTTGCGCGGCTTTTACAATTGGGCCCAAGAAGAAGAATTGGTCGAGGCCAACCCAACGGCTTTATTTGAAAACCCACGGGATGCCCGCAGTTTACCAGTAGTGTTGAGTGAAAAAGAAGTGCAAAATCTGCTCGATATTATTCCCCTCGACGGTCAATTCTCAACGCGTGATAAAGCTATTATTGAACTTCTTTATGCATGCGGATTGCGCGTGAGCGAAGCCTGTGGACTAAAACGCTCTTTGTTGCGTCTTGAAGAAGGTTACTTAATCGTAACTGGAAAGGGAAATAAACAACGTTTAGTGCCTATTCACAAGGAAGCTATCAAATACCTAGAGCTCTACCTCGAGCATGAACGTATTCTCACTGCACCACAAGCCAATCATAGCGATACTGTATTCCTTAGTAACCGAGGGGCTGCCCTTACTCGTCAAAGTATTTTCATGAAACTTAAACGCTTTGCAGCTATGGCCGGTATTCGAAAGAATATCTCGCCCCATACACTTCGTCATAGTTTCGCTACCCATCTTATTGAACGTGGTGCTGACCTACGCATTGTGCAACAGCTTCTAGGTCACGAGAGCATTACCACCACGGAAATTTACACGCACGTTAGCGCCAAGCATCTTGGCGAGAAAATTGCTGCATATCATCCGTTGAATAGATTGACCCCTTGATGAGAAAATATGCTCTATTACTAGTTGGACTCGTTTTGGCGAGCTGTGAGAAAGAACCCGAATTTTCGGCTTGGAACCAAACGATGGACGGCATGTACGATTGTCATTCTGTGGCGGCCATGGACTCTGCTGAATTAGCTGCCGCAATTGTAGGCATCTGGGATTGGCGTTTTGTGCGCTCCACAAGCTGGAGTTACTACGAGAGTGAGGACGATTATTCAGGGTTTGTTCTTACCGTTCGCGCCGACGGATCCTTTGACTTGAATCAGAACGATACAGCAACTGTGAGTGGCACTTGGTCTTTGGCGAACAGTTGGACCACTTTTACGTTAAACTCACAACCCTATGTACCGACCTTGTGGGGTAACCTGCTCTATTGCGAGCCGTACATGATGTTTTACAGTTCCCCGGCCGACGGACCGGATAATTTATACGAAAAACGATGAGCCTAGACGCTATAATTGCTAAACAACGTACCCACGCCCCAGTATTGGCACAGAAACCACTCCAATACCGACTTCAAAAACTCGCTGAACTACGCAAGGCTCTAAAGGGCCCATGGCAAGAGAAGCTCGTCGCGGCCATGAAGGCAGATTTCAGTAAAGGCGATGTGGATGTCCGATTGACAGAAATTCTTCCAACGTTGGATATGATTAAAATCATTTCTAAGAATCTCAAATCATGGACTAAGCCAAAAAAAATTAAAACGCCAATCATTCTTTTCGGTTCTTCATCATTCACGCAGGTGCAACCTAAAGGAAACGTTTTAATCATCAGTCCTTGGAATTACCCAATATTTCTAACGTTGCACCCTTTAACGAATGCGATAGCAGCAGGTAATACAGTAATGATTAAACCTTCAGAACATACTCCAAATACTTCGGCTGTAATGGCAGATCTAGTCGCGAGTATCTTCACTGAAGAAGAGGCTTTTGTGGCCCAAGGCGGTGTAGAGGTTGCTAAGGAATTGTTAGATACACGCTTTGACCATATCTTCTTTACCGGCTCAACGGCTGTTGGAAAGATTGTGATGGCTGCGGCTAGCAAGAACTTGACTTCGGTTACTCTTGAACTCGGGGGTAAAAGCCCTACCATCGTAGATAACAGTGCCAATGCATACGCTGCAGGGCAGCGAGTGGCATGGGCAAAATTCACCAATGCCGGACAAATTTGTATTGCACCTGACCACGTCTATGTGCATGAAGCGAAGCTGGAGGATTTCAAAAAAGGCGTTGTTGAGACCATCACAAGCTACTACGGCGACCAGCCTATGGACAGTAATGACTTCGTTCAGATTGTGAACGAGGGTCATTGGAACAGGTTGTGCTCCATCATGGATGATGCCGCAAAAGAGCCTGGTGAGGTGCTTATTGGAGGTGCTGCGTCTAAGGAAAAGAGAAAGATTGAACCAACGGTAGTTATTGATCCACCTAAAGATGGAGCCATGATGCGTGAAGAGATCTTTGGACCACTGCTGCCCATATTTACGTTTAGTGATTTAGCAGAACCGTTGGAGGAAATTGCGACGCGTGAGCACCCATTAGTCGTTTACATTTACAGCAAGAATAAGCGCAACATTCGACGCATACAGGATAACACGAGAGCTGGTGCTACAGCAGTAAATATGTCATTAATGCATATAGCCAATAATCACCTGCCTTTTGGCGGAATTGGGCATAGTGGTCTAGGCAAAACTAATGGTGAACATGGATTCTTAGAGTTCAGCAACACACGCGCCGCCTACTACCAATGGGGCGTTCCAGTAAATAAAGTGCTGAGTGCACCGTATACACCGGGTAAAAAGAAACTGGTTGAGCGCATGATCGATCGAATGTTTTAATTCCATTGAAAGCATAAAAAAACCCGGAGCTCACGCTCCGGGTTTTTTATACAGTCTGGTTCTTATTCTAGCCCACTTTGACAAGCTGAACCTTAAAAATCAAGGTTGCGTTTGGAGGAATAACCCCACCAGCACCTGCTGGACCGTACCCTAGTTCAGAAGGAACTACCAACGTAGCCTTTGATCCTTCGTTCAATAGCATGATACCTTCGTCCCAGCCAGGGATAACTTGGCCCACGCCAATGTTAATGGCTATAGGCTGACCGCGTTGGAACGAGCTGTCTACAACCACACCACTTACTAGTTTGAGCTCATAGTGCACTTTTACGCTCTGCCCTTGCGTTGGCTTAGGACCGGTTCCTTGTTCTTCAATAAGGTACATCAAACCACTTTCAGTCTTCTGAGCACCTTCTGTGTACTCTTTTAAAGCTTCTGCCTCTGCAGCCTTAGCTGCTTCCGCTGCCTCTTTAGCTGCTTCTTCTGCCTTGCTGCGTGCAGTAGTGAAAATATCTGAAGCATTCCAGCCTTCTGCCTCCTCACCTACACGTACAATCTCTACAGTCTCCATGGCATCGCCCTGAGCTACTGCGTCAACCACATCTTGTCCCTCGACCACGTAGCCGAAAACTGTATGCTTGCCGTCCAACCAAGTCGTTGCACCGTGGGTAATGAAAAACTGAGAACCGTTCGTTCCAGGACCCGCATTCGCCATCGAAAGTGTTCCAGGACGATCGTGCGTAAGATCCGGATGAATCTCGTCTTCAAATTTGTATCCAGGACCACCCGCACCTGTTCCCGTTGGGTCTCCGCCTTGGATCATAAAATCCGCGATAACTCGGTGGAATGTGAGGCCGTCGTAATACGGTGCACCGCTTTCCTTTGCTGTGTTTTCAAGCGTTCCTTCTGCCAGACCTACGAAATTCGCCACAGTCATTGGTGTCTTTTCGTGCTCAAGCTTAATTGTAATTGCTCCTTTCGGAGTAGTGATTTTGGCGTAAATACCGTTAACCATATCAATTGGAGTTTCCTCCGTTTTATTTAGCAAATTCTACGATTTCAAGATCAAATACCAACGAAGCGTTCGGAGGAATAACTCCACCAGCGCCGCGCTCTCCGTAACCTAGGTACGGAGGAATGATAAGCTTGGCCTTACCGCCGATATTCAATAACGACAATCCTTCTTGCCATCCTTTAATGACACGACCGCGTGGACCTATCTCAACAACGATTGGCTCATACGGCTCACGACGTGGATCATAAACACCATTAGCCTGAGCCAATTCTTTATCCGATGTATCAAAACATTTACCGTCCATGAGGTAACCAGCATAATTCACCTTTACCACTTGACCTGGCGCTGGTTTTTCACCGCTACCCATATCTTCAATGATGTAACGCAATCCTGAAGCCGTTTTCTGTGCTTCTGGATACATAGAGTCGATTTCGCCTTCGATAGCCGCTTCCGCTGCTTTTTTACGCTCCTCAACACCATTCACACCATCTTCAAAGACTTGTGGCGCATCGAACTTCTTGGCCTCTTTTCCTACGCGGATAATCTCCACAGTTTCCAAAACTACTTTATCCACCGGGCGGTCACCAGCCGAGCGTTCTTCATCACCAATAGCTACAACAATTTCTTGACCGCTAATCACCTGTGCGAAGATGTTATACCCACCGTCCAAATGTGGTGTTGGGTTGTGTGTAATAAAGAACTGAGAACCGTTGGTTCCAGGACCCGCATTCGCCATACTTACTACACCTGCTTTATCGTGACGCAATTCAGGAGAAATCTCTTGTGGGAACTTATAGCCAGGGCTACCCGAACCAGTACCTGATGGGTCACCACACTGAATCATGAATTTAGGAATGACACGGTGGAAAATAATACCATCATAGTAGGGCTTCCCTTTGTATTCTTCCTTTACTCGTGGGTGATTTCCCTCTGCCAAAGCAATAAAGTTCGCAGCCGTCATGGGTGCTAAATCCTCGTGGAAGTCCATCAAGATTTCACCTCTATTTGTAGTCAATTTTGCATAAATACCATCTTCAAGTTCGATGGTTTCATTATTCACGGTCACTTTGGTTGCGCCACAGCTCACTGTAATTGCACCTAAAGCAACTAACAATAGGATTTTCTTTAACATGTCTATTCTGAGTTAAAATGGGGATCAAAGGTAATCCTTCTCTGCCGAAATGCCACCGGATGAAGTCCGACATTCTCAATGTTAAGTCCTCACCTTCTAATGTTAATTATTTGTAAACTTTTATTTTTCTCAATGTAAATTTTGTGTTAACTTTACACTATCAACGAATAATTCATGCTTATGAAAAAGTTAGTTACGTTATCCGCCGTCCTTTTAACCTTGGGCTTTACCACAACTTCTTGTGAAGCCCCAGAAGGAAGTATTGCCGACCGTTCTGCACAGATTGAAATGGATCGTAAAAGCTTTGAAGTAAGTTCTTACGAAGTTTACGATCACGATACGCAGGCGAACACCGATATCGTCGCTTCAAACGACCACGTTTACTTGACATTCAAGGACAGTGAGTTGTACATGACCAAGGAAAACATGGAGAACGGCAATGTTCACTTCCGTTACGATGAGTTTACCTCAAACTTTGAAGGTGGTGCGCTTCAAGGAGTTTACCTTGACGAGTACAACTACATGAAGATTGCTCATTTTACCAAAAGCAATGGCAAGGTTGTTATGGAGCTCGAAGGTGTGGATGCTGCTAACGGTCACTTTACCACCATTTTTGTTGTGATGGAAATGTTGAACAGCCATCCGGCCGGTGCAGCTCAGATCAGCGGCCTACCTGGATAAGACGAATATCATAACGCAAAGGACTCTGCGGAGGGACTTTATCAAGATCACCCGCTAAGCCACGCGCCAAAAACGAGGGGATGAGAACTAGTTTCTTTTCCCCTTTTTTCATTCCTTTTAGACTCTCGTGCAGGCCTATTTCCATTTCACTTCGGCCCAGTTCCACCGTATCCGTATACTGCCCTACCCCGCTGTCGTCTAACAAATAAACAGTTGCACTATATACAATGGCATCACCAAATTCCGCCGGAGTCCCTTCACCTGGTGCCATGCTCAATTCATACATCCCGTATCCGTTGCGCTCGATGCCTTCGAGCTCGTGACTTTGTATGTAGGTTTCGAGCTGTGCACGCTCCTGGGCCAAATACATTTTTTGGCGTTCAACAGGATCTATATCTATAGCTGAATCCTCAATTGCTGGTCGTTCGGCACAAGCACTAAGTAAAAGGGTTAAAGCAATACTGGCATACTTTACCATCCCAAATGCGTTTTAGAATGTGCGATCGCCTCATCCATAGTCATGACAATCCTACCCCCAGCTGCATTCTTGTGTCCACCTCCGTTGAAGTGTTCGCGCGCCAAGGTATTTACGTCGTAATCGCCCTTACTTCTTAGTGATAACTTAACTGCACCGTCCTCTTCACGAAGGAAAATGGTCAACTGGGAACCACTGATGCTCAAACCGTAATTCACAAAGCCTTCGGTAATGCCCTTTTGGTAGCCAAGCTTATTGCATTGTGCTTCCGAGAGATATAGCAAGACTTTCTTACCGTCAGGACTTACCTGCATTTGATCAAGCATCGCCCCTAATAATCGAAGTCGAGCCACAGGCTGCGAATCAAACACCTTGTTGTGAAGCTGCTGTGGCTCTACGCCTAACTCCAAAAGTTTGGAAGCCACCTCGTGCGTGCGTGCGCTGGTAGCGCTGTATTTAAAACTCCCCGTATCTGTAACTATACCCGTGTAAATGCAAATGGCACTTTCCTTATCGAGCAGACCGGTCCATTCCATCTTATCACACAGCTCGTAAATCATTTGACAGGTCGAACTCATGCCCGTATCGCTGTACATGAAATCTGGCCAATCCTCGGGTTGCTGGTGGTGGTCAATCATAACCTTGGTAGCACTTGCAGCTCTAAGCGCAGTTTCCATATCTGCAGCTCTGCTGTAGGCATTGTAGTCAAGGTGAAAGATCATATCTGCTGCCTCAATCTTTGCGTTAGCAGCCAATTTCCCATCGCTGTAGATCATTACACTTTCATTACCCGATAGATGCCACAGGAACTCCGGATAAGGATTCGGAACAATTAAACTGACCGACTTCCCCAACTTTTCCAACACTCTTTTCAGCGCCAATGCACTGCCCATGGCATCGCCGTCAGGGTTCGTATGGTTGGTAATGACAATATTTTTGGCGGAATCGACCGCGGCTTTAAAACCGTCTAAACGTATTTCTTGCATAACTGTTACAATCTCGTACAAAGGTTCGAGAAAAGTGTACCTTTGCGGCGCAAATTTTAGAAAAACTCAAATAAAATGGCAGGTAATAAGACCCTAACGATGATCAAGCCGGATGCAGTACGCGACGGACACATCGGTGCAATCCTAAACCAAATCACTGAAGCTGGATTCCGTATTTCAGCAATGAAATTAACGCAGCTTTCTACTGCTGATGCTCAAGCATTCTACGCAGTACACGCAGAGCGTCCATTCTTCGGTGAGCTTGTTGAATTCATGACTTCTGGTCCTATCGTGGCTGCAATTCTTGAAAAAGACAACGCTGTTGAAGATTTTCGCACATTGATCGGTGCTACAAACCCAGCTGAGGCTGCTGAAGGAACCATCCGTGCACGCTTCGCGAAGAGCATTGGTGAGAACGCTGTACACGGTTCTGATAGTGACGAAAACGCTCAGATCGAAGGCGATTTCCACTTTGCAGGTCGCGAGCAGTTTTAAAAAAGAATTTTTAATTACTTTTGCCCTCCCGAAAGGGACTGCGTGTCAACCTCTGGCAAGAGATGTGAATGTTGGCTCACAGCAATGTAAATTATTTTAAACATGGACTTAGTTCAGTTTGTAAACGACGAATTCGTTTCTAGAAAAGACTTACCAGAATTTAGTGCCGGTGATACTATCACTGTTTACACTCAAATTACTGAAGGTGAGAAAACACGTACTCAGTTCTTCCGCGGTGTAGTATTGCAACGCAGAGGTTCAGGTGCTACTGAGACTTTTACTATTCGCAAGATGAGCGGTAACGTAGGTGTAGAGCGTATCTTCCCTGTGAACTTGCCAGCGATTGAAAAGATCGAAGTGAACAAGCGCGGTAAAGTACGTCGTGCACGTATCTTCTACCAAAGAGAGCGTACAGGTAAAGCAGCTCGTATCAAAGAGCGTCGCTTCTAAATCTCACCAAAAGAGATACAAAAATCCCGAGCCGCATGGCTCGGGATTTTTTTTTTGCTCCCAACTTTGGGATTACATTTTCTTAAGTCTTACAACTGCGTTACCACAAATACCGTTCTGCGGTTCTTCGCTCTACCCTGCTCTGTATCATTACTGGCAACAGGGCGACTTTCACCATAGCCCTTGGAACTCAATCGAGAAGCGTCAATACCATAGCCGTACAAGGTATTTGTAACTCGCTTGGCCCTGCGCGTACTTAGATCAAGATTTGCAGCAGCATCTCCTACATTGTCTGTATGTCCTTGAATCTGGACCTTAAGATGAGAGTTTTCCGCTAAAAATTCAGCGAATTCAGCAATGAGAAGCTCGCTTAGTTCGTCCAACCGGTCGGAATTTGTCTCAAAGAGGATGTTTGGAATGGGGTACGATTCACCTTCAGCCATATCAGACTGTTCTAAGGCAATCTCCATTCGACTCACATCGCCCGGAGGACCCGACGAAGCGAGTGCCAAACGCAACGGTGCAGCACTAAAAGCCGCCTTCTTTGCATCTAATTTGATGACAAAAGCATCCGCCTCTGTCTTCTTTACTACTGCTGAGAATTCGCCACTTTCTTCATCCACTTGCAATATCGTGCTCTCCCCAGTGGTACTGTTTTTCAACACCACCTTGGCTTCATCGTCCGAAGCAAACATGTCTTTGGTCAATGTCCCCTTGACCAAGACTACTTCCTCAGGCTGTACACCATCGTAAAGGTCAAAGAAGTATATGTCCCAGCCATTGGCCATGTTGATCTTGTTCGATGCGAAGTAAGCTTGCTGTCCATCAAGGGTCACCATCAAACCAATCTCGTCTTTATCAGTATTGATAGGATACCCGAGATTTTGCGGCTTGTTCCACGATGCACCTGCATCTGTGCTCTTAAAGAGATCATATCCACCCATCCCTGGGTGGCCGTCACTCGCGAAGTACAAGCTCTCGCTATCTGGATGTATAAACGGACTCTTTTCGTTCTTCGCTGTATTGATCGTTGATCCCAAGTTTTCAGGACTGCTCCAGCTACCATCACTTTGGCGCTCGCTGCGGTACAAATCCAGGCCGCCAAAGCCGCCCTTTCTATTGCTGGTAAAATAGAGCACGTCGCCGTTCGGCGAGATAGTAGGTTGACTCTCCCAACTGTTGGGACCATTTACATTAGGAACAGGGCGAATGCCGTTCCACACGCCGTAGGAGAACGTGGTATAGTAGAGGTCACAATTCTGCTGCCCTGTCTTTTCATTGCGCTCACAAATGGTAAAGACCATCATTCGGTTATCCGCGGTGATGGTAGGTCCACCCTCGTTGTACTGAGCGTTAAACGGCGAAGTGAGCGCCTCGCCCTCTTCAAAAAGGAAGGCACCTGCTGCTGTACTCGTTGTTCTCGCCATGCTGAATTCCTCAACGTTGCGAAGTGGGGCCGCGGGACCGTCGTATTTATTGCGCTTCTTACTGCGACGTGTAAAGTAAATCTGACTGCCGTCCGGAGTGAGGGCCGCAAGGTATTCGTCAAAGCGTGTATTGATGTTGCGTGCAGGCTTAGGATCATATGGCACCGGATTGGCGAGGAAGGTCTTTTTAAGATTGATCTCTTCCAACAACCCTTCAACCTCCGCATCGAAAGCATATTCACGGTCGTCTCTCAAAAGCCACTGCTCAAAGTAGCCAGCGGCCTCGTCGTTTCTGCCTGAGGCCATGCAGAGTGAACCTACTGCGTATAGTAAATCAGGCTTGTAGCCCGGGCATCGTTTCACCAACTGTTTCCAATGTGCCTCAGCCAAATGGAACTTTTTGGTACGCATGCTGAGCTCGCCCTTCAAATATAGGGCATGCTGGTCCTCATCATTTTGGCGCAGCGCCGCCCCAATGTAAACACTGGCATTAGGATAATCCCGCTGATTCAGTGCACGAAGGCCTTTTTGGATTTGCTTGGAAGGACTGCGGTGATCATCACCACAATACGTACCCAATTCTACCGGTCCCATCTGAGCTTGTGCCAGGGAACCCGATAAAACGGCGAGTACTAGGAAGAGTTTACGCATTAAAGTTCGTCTTGATTGACCACGGTAAGTTTGTCTTCAGATAACGCAATAATGGTGCTGACTGATGCATCACCGGTCAAATTCAATACCGTTCGAACCATGTCGATGATGCGGTCTACTGGGAAGATAATGGCAATCCAAGCCGGGTTAAGTCCTACACTTTCTAGGATAGGAATAAGCATAATCATACCTGCCGAAGGAACCGATGCAGCACCGATTGATGCCAATGTTGCAGTGAAGATAATGGTGGCCTGTTGCGCGAGCGTGAGGTCAATCATATGGAACTGTGCCATGAAAATCACGGCAACCGTTTGGTACAATGCTGTACCGTCCATGTTAATGGTGGCCCCCACTGGCAATACAAAAGAACCGATTTCCTCATCCACACCAAGGTTGTCGCGTACACAATCCATGGTCACAGGCAACGTGGCAGCTGTGGAGGACGTTGAGAAGGCCAACAGTTGTGCTGGACGAATACCGCGCATGAAGTAGCCCCAACTTTTCCAGTACCCCATCTTGGTCTTGCGGTTGATTAAGTAGGCAAGAACGGCTGGATAGAAAACGAGAATCATGATGAGCAGCCCCAGGATAGTCGCTCCCGTGTAGGCCCCAAGGGCTTTGAAAATCTCCACCAATCGGCCCGGCTCATCGCCTGCCATTGCTGCAAGCTTACCTGCTAATAGTGCAAAAACAAAGAACGGTGCGCCCTTCATCACCACGTCAACCATTTTAATAAAGATATCCGAGAAACCGTTCATGAGGTTGGCCACGGGCTCCATCTGTGCATTCGGCAACATCACCATCACAATACCAAAGAAGATGGCAAAGAAGATGACTTGTAGCATGAGACTGTCGTTAAAGGAGAGGAAGATGTTGGACGGTACCATGTCCACGAAGAACTGCAATGGACCGTCTTTTTTAGCACTCTGCACCGCATTGGCCTTGGCTACCTTAGCATTGAGCTCTTCATTGGCTAACTGTTCCGCTAAAGCTGCCTCTGCTTCTGACATGTAAACTTGCATCGCTGGATCTGAGAGTAGGCGCACATCGTCAAAGAATTCTACTCCTTCTGTATCGTTCACCCACAATTCATATGCCACACGGTTAATCTGCAGTTGCTCTTCTGCCGTCTGCTTGCCTGGATTAAACGTATTGGCAATGAGCATACCCATAGAAGCGGCAAGAACCGTAGAGCCGATGTATAGTGCTAATGTTTTCACACCCATGCGACCTAAGGTCGCAGTATCACTTAGGTTACCGATACCCGCAATGATCGAAAAGAGGACCAAAGGAATGGCGATGAGCTTCAGTAGATTGATAAATATGGTTCCAAAAGGAGCGATCCAATCCAAGGTGAATTGACTCCAACCCATTGAAGAGCTTAAAAGCGCCCATGCAATACCAAGAATTAATCCAATAATGATCTGAACAGGTAAAGACGGTTTTTTCATCGAGTGTATTTCAAGTTTCGTAAGTAATGGTCGGCCAACACCAGTTGAATCATGGCCTCAACGATAGGTACGGCACGTGGTACTACGCAAGGATCGTGGCGTCCTTTGGCGGCCAATACTGTGGCTTTACCGTCCTTATCGACTGTTTGTTGTTCCTTTCCTATGGTGGCAACCGGCTTAAAAGCCACGCGAACCTCTATGGGTGAGCCGTTGCTCAATCCACCGACGACCCCGCCGGCATTATTGGTTGCCGTTATAAAATCTTCTGTAATAGCATCGTTGTGGGTACTTCCGCGCATGGCGGCCGCTGCGAAGCCTGAACCGATCTCAAAACCCTTGACGGCGTTGATGCTCATGATCGCCTTTGCTAAATCTGCTTGTAGCTTGTCGAAAACAGGCTCGCCCAAGCCTACCGGAACGCCCGATGCTACTGCGGTAATCACACCGCCCGTACTGTCTTTTTCCGCGCGGCATTGCTCAATATAGGCTTCCATTTTGGCTGCAGTTTCCGGATGCGGACATCGTGTTGGATGAGCGTCGATACCGGCAAGGTCTAATTCTGAAGTAGGCACTTGCAGTGCAATAGGACCTACTGAACTTACCCAGGCCTTCACGCTCACCTCCGGCAAAATTTGAGCGGCTAATGCACCAGCTACTACTCGGCAAGCCGTTTCACGAGCACTAGAGCGACCGCCGCCTCTATAATCGCGGTGGCCGTATTTCGCATCGTAGGTAAAATCTGCGTGTGATGGACGGTATACATCCTTTAATTGACCGTAATCTTTGCCTCGCTGGTCCTTGTTCGGAATGGAAAAAGCAATGGGCGTACCCGTAGTCTTGCCTTCAAACAAGCCGCTGTGGAAGGTCACTCTGTCTTCTTCGTTGCGCTCTGTGGTCAAATGACTCTGTCCTGGACGACGACGGTCTAGGGCTTGCTGTACAAGGTCTAGATTGATATCTACACCAGAGGGCATACCGTCTAAAATCCCACCAATTTGGGAGCCGTGGCTCTCGCCATAGGTGGTCAGTACTAGAGATTGTCCTATCGTATTTCCGGGCATGCCACTAAAGTAGGAAACTATAGCGCATTCTCCGTAATATTGAAGCATGAACCTGAAGCTGATTAACATAAAATCCTTGGGCGGTATTCATCCGGAAGGAACAAAGTGGTTACGGGGGTCCGATTTGGGCAACTTCCCCACCCTCGAAAACGCCTATCTCACCATCACCGACGGCAAGATTTCTGATTTTGGACCAATGACCCATTGCCCTCAAGATGAACTCCCTACCCGCGATTGCTCGGATAGGCACGTACTACCCGCCTTCGTAGATTCTCACAGCCACCTGGTCTATGCCGGAACTCGTGAAGAGGAATTCAATCTTCGACTCAAAGGAGCGAGCTATGAAGAAATCGCTGCAGCCGGCGGTGGGATTCTCAGCAGCGCAGCTAAAGTAAGTACCTCCTCCGTTGATCAGCTCGTGAGCCAAGCTATATTCCGCCTCGAGAACCTCATCGACTGCGGAACAGGTACTTTGGAAGTAAAAAGCGGCTATGGATTGGATCCTGAGAACGAGTTGAAGCTTTTGCGTACCATTAAAGCACTTAATGGCCAAAGTCAAGCTACACTAGTCCCGACCTTCTTGGCTGCGCACGCGCTTCCTGCTTGGGCGAAAGCGCAAAGTATGAACGAGGCCAGCTACACCAAATACATGTTGGACGAGTGTCTTCCTACTATTAAAGACGAAAACCTCGCACTATTCTTAGACGGCTTTATTGAGCGCGACTATTTCAGATTGGACGCCTTACAGCATTTGATCGATGCCAGTACGAATAGCGGATTGCCACTGAAGATTCACGTCAATCAGTTTTACGACATCGGCGGTATTCAAATGGCTGTCGAGGCCGGTGCCTTAAGTGTCGACCACCTCGAGGTGATGAGTCCTGAGGCCATTGAAGCCATACACGGTAGCGACACCATAGCTACCCTCCTGCCTTCTTGTAGCTACTTCCTCGGTATTCCTTACGGTCCAGCTAGAGAACTCATTGAGAACGACACCGTCGTCGCATTGGCAACAGATTATAACCCAGGTTCTTCCCCTGGAGGAAACATGCAGCTGGTGTGTAACATGGCTTGCGCAAAGATGAAGATGACTCCAGCGGAGGCTTTGAACGCCGCAACCATCAATGGTGCTGCCGCGCTAAACCTGAGTGACCGTAAAGGCTCCATCGCCGTGGGCAAGGATGCGGATCTATTGATCACAAAAGCCATCCCATCTCTGGAGTATTTGTGTTATGATTTCGGAACCAATCACATTCAAACCACCATTTTAGGTGGACAGACCCAATGAGCACAGTATTAGAACATTACACTAGAGAAGATCTACTGAGTCGCACCTCTGTTCGTCCAGGCGAAGAACGCCTGGGTGAGCGCATTACAACTGTTAGTGAGGCCGATTGGACCAGCGCAGATTCTCTTCCGTTCAAATTTGTACTTGTAGGAGTAGAAGAAGATTTTGGCGTTCGTGCCAACCACGGTCGTGGCGGAGCAGATCGCGCTTTCCAAAGCTTCTTGAGTTACTTCCTGAACATGCAGGTGAACCGCTTTTTCCCAACTGATGCAGTAGCGGTTCTAGGAGCAGTGGTTCCAACGAATTCTATAGAAAACGATCAAATAGACGCCTTGCGCGAAGCTACGGCGGCGAACGACTATACAGTTAGCGCTGTAGTACGCAGAATAACTGAATTGGGGGCAATCCCTGTCATTGTTGGTGGAGGTCATAACAATGCGTACGGATGTTTAAAAGGCAGCAGCGAAGCAAAAGGACGCGCCATCAACTGCCTGAATATTGACGCACATACAGATTTAAGAACGACCGAAGGCAGGCACAGTGGCAATGGATTTACCTACGCCGCAAATGCAGGCTACATGGCGAATTACTTCATGCTAGGTCTTCAAGAGAATTATACGCCAGAATACATTTGGCAAACCATTGAGCACAACGATGCTTACAATATGGCAAGCTTCGAGGATTTACAATCGGGTGAATTGACCCAAGACGAAGCGCTCATTCACATCGCCGAACATTTGGGGATGGAATATGGATTGGAATTGGACGTGGATGCTATTGCAAATTTCCCTACAAGTGCACAGAGTGTGAGTGGATTTTCCTTTGATCAGGTCCGTCAAATCATCTATGCGCTCGATATGTTGCCCCACTACTTCCATCTTTGTGAAGGCCGTGTAACCTCAGAAGAGGAACATGCTTCAGTCGGAAGAGGTTTGGCCCTTCTCGTGTCCGATTTTATCAAAGCACACATCTTCAGCGAATAACATGAGCTACCGGATAGAATGCATACCCAACGTGAGTACTGCCGATCCAGCAATCCTTGAACGCATTGCTGCTGCGATCGAAGCTACGGAGGGCGTAACGCTGCATTTTGTCGACGCTGGTAAAAGTGCCAACCGTACGGTATTCACGTACCTCGGCCCCGCAAGTCAAGTCTTTAAGGCCACTGAAGCACTCTTTGCCATTGCGCTGAGCGAGATCGATATGCGCCAGCATCAAGGCGTGCACCCGCGAATGGGCGCTGTGGACGTTTGTCCCTTCGTTTTACTTGACGATGAAAAACATGCAGAAGAATTGCTCGAGCGCGTGCGCACGTTCGCTGAGGAAATAAGTGCCAAACACAATGTGGCTATTTACGGCTACGAGCACCTAGCGAGCAGCCCACAGAGAAAAAACCTGGCTGTAGTACGCCAGGGAGCATATGAAGGTCTTGAAGAGAGATTTGCTGGAGGCGACCTCCCTGACTTCGGTCCGCAGACCTACACCTTGGCGGTAGCCCTGCACGGTGCCACAGCCATGAGTGTACGCCCCTTGATGGTGGCTTACAACGTAAATCTAATGGGCGGCGAGACAAAAGAACGACTGAAGGCGGCAAAGAAAATAGCCGGAAAAATCCGAGAACGCGACGGCGGTATGCCGGGGGTAAAATCCATAGGATGGTATTTACCAGATTTCGATCTAGTCCAAGTTAGTTGCAACCTCACCAAGCCACATGAGGCAGGAGTTTGTGAGGTATTTACCCGCGTCCAAGAGTTAGCGAAACAAATGGGCTTCGAGGCCCCCTCTTCGGAATTAATTGGTTGCATTCCTCAAAGCCAATTCACCACGATGACCCCCGAAGAATTAGGATTTGGTCAACTCAAGCCTTTTGAAGGAAATCGTATACTACCTTTATAAGGAAGTTTTAGAGATACACATGGCACGATTTTCCCTACTAGAGTGCCAACAATATGCCACATATGAAAATCCGAATAGCAGCGGTACTCTTGCTCATATCTAGCTCAATATGGGCGCAAAACCGCACCTTAAGCGGCTACATCACGGACTTTGAGACCGGTGAAGCGCTTATTGGTGTTAACGTTTGGGCGCCTGAATTAAAATTGGGTACTTCTTCAAATAATTACGGGTTCTACTCGCTGACGCTACCCAAGGGCACGCATGTAGTGCGCCTGACCTACCTAGGGTATAAGAACAACCAATTTGAGATTGATCTTTCCAAAAACGTGGAATTCAATTTTCGCCTGAAACCCTCAAGCAATGTACTGAACGAGGTTGATGTTGTTGCTGCTGAAGGACAGAAGATTCAAGAACAAGTTCAGATGTCCAAAATGGAAGTTCCCATTAAGCAACTGAAATCCCTTCCTGCCATCCTAGGAGAGGTGGATATTATGAAAACTTTACAGCTATTGCCGGGTGTGCAAAGCGGTGGCGAGGGAACTTCAGGGTTGTACGTCCGCGGGGGCTCGCCCGATCAAAACCTTATCCTCTTAGACGGCGTACCACTGTACAATGTGAACCACCTCTTTGGTTTCTTCTCAGTCTTCAATGCCGATGCCATCTCTAACGTAAGCCTTACCAAAGGTGGATTCCCAGCACGCTACGGCGGTCGATTATCTTCTGTATTGGAGATCAATATGAAAGAAGGGAACATGAACGAATTCCACGGGGACGCTACGGCATCGCTCATCTCTTCAAAATTGACGCTAGAAGGACCGCTAATTAAGGACAAAGCTTCCTTCATGATCAGTGGACGTCGAACCTATATAGATATTTTGGCCCAACCGCTATTCAACTCATTAAACAACGCCAATCCCAATCAACAGACGGATCCTCGCTACTATTTCTACGACACCAATATGAAGGTGAACTACAAAGTGGGCAAGAAGGATCGCGTGTATTTCAGCCACTTCCAAGGCAAGGACGACTTCGGTATTCGCGATCGCTATTCCGACAGCACACGCACCGAAGAATTTGACTTTGGGATCGATTGGATGAACAGCATCTCTGCAGCACGTTGGAACCACCAATGGAGTCCAAAGCTCTTCTCCAACGTC
>CBFHHP010000001.1:0-36947 GCA_965655745.1 uncultured Schleiferiaceae bacterium | reverse complement strand
ACTTTGGGATCGATTGGATGAACAGCATCTCTGCAGCACGTTGGAACCACCAATGGAGTCCAAAGCTCTTCTCCAACGTCACCGCAACGCGTTCTGAATACCAATTCAACACTCGTGCACTATCTGAATCGACCTTCCAACCGAATTTCCCGGACACCACCGGTCAAGAAGTCGAACGCTTCGCTGGTCTATACTTCTCAGGTATAGAGGATTACGGTGGTCGTATTGATTTCGATTATGCACACAGTCCCTTACACTACGTGCGTTTCGGTACAGGATATACCAACCACAACTTTAGCCCTGGTGCAACGAACCTTGAACTCAGTTCGGGCGGGTTCAACCTCGATACCACCATTGGAACAACGAGCATTCTATCTAATGAATTCTTTGCGTATGTGGAAGACGAATGGACGGTCAATGAAAACTTTAAAGTCAATGGGGGCTTACACTTTGCCGGTTTAGCGGTCGAAGGTGAAACCTACACTTCCCTACAACCTCGATTGGGTCTGAATTACAGCTTGCCTGGGGATATTGCCTTGAAGGCTTCCTACGCGGATATGATGCAATTTGTCAACCTGCTGGCCAACGAAGGGATCGGTCTTCCTACAGATTTATGGGTGCCCTCAACGGCCAACATCAAACCGCAGACCTCTCGTCAGTATGCAGTGGGATTGGCGAAAAATGTGGGGCAATTCGAATTGTCCCTAGAAGGCTATTACAAGGACATGAAGAACCTTGTCAGCTATAAAGAAGGGGCTAATTTCCTCTTCTCCTTGGATGAAAACTGGGAGGATAAGATTACCCAAGGGGTTGGCCAGAGCTACGGAATGGAATTCTTTGCGCAGAAAAAACGAGGACAGACCACCGGATGGATTGGTTATACACTCAGCTGGTCTTGGCGCCAATTTGATGAGATCAATGATGGAGAGCGCTATTTCTTCACCTACGATCGCCGCCACGATTTCTCCGCCGTTCTCACCCACGAATTCACAGAAAACATTCAATTCAGCGGTGCTTGGGTCTACGGCACGGGTCGCGCCATTACCCTGCCAGAATTTTCTTACCTCACCTCCCTACCCGATGGTTTGAGCTGGTGGCAAAACCAACAGGCCTTGGTAGAACGCCCTTCAGATAAAAACTCGTTCCGCATGAGCGCCTACCACAGACTGGACCTCAGCCTTAGCTTTAGAAAGGAGCGCAGAAACTACGAGCGTTGGTGGGTCATTAGTGCCTACAATGCCTACAACAACCTCAACCCATTTTTCTTAGAAACTACGACTGATGCACAAGGGAACACGAAGCTCCGAGAGTACGGCCTCTTCCCCATCATTCCATCCGTCGCTTACCGTATAAAATTTTAAGCCATGAAAAAGATTCTATTACTTCTGGCTACAGCCTCAGCACTATTCTCATGTGAACGCTTCGCTGAAGGAGTTGCACGTGACATTGATATGCCGCCGCACAATCCACAGATTGCTGGTTCACTTTTTATTGACTCTAGGGATTCCATGCTCAGTGCTACTGTGAGTGAGACTCGGGGTCTTTTTGACACGACCAAAACGGGTATACTCAAAGATGCTGAACTCACCCTATTGAAAGACGGCGTGCCTTTGCACGAATGGAACACCCTAAGCATTTATGAAACCTACGACAAAGACCTCGGCGACCGCATCGGCATTCTCGATGGCGAAATCACCTTTGAGGTCAGTCATCCGGATTACGAAACCGTACATGCTGTGCAACGCTTCCCACAAAAGGCAGATTTCTCAGCTGAAGTGGATTACGGGGCAACGACTTTGTTTACCGAGACCTCGGATGAATTGACCCTTGAGTTCAATGATATCCCGGGCGAGAATCAGCATTACATGATCTCAATCGACTTCCACTACCGCAACGGGCTTAGCGGACAGGATACTTCGGAATATTTCCCATTGTGGCTAGAGACCAATAACCAAAATGCTCAGCCCATAAACGAAGGCGGCTTCCTCCTTTCAGAAGAGGGTGTTGATCGCAACTTGAAAATTCGTTTTGCCACTGGGGTCAATTCTTTTGACTACCTCTTCTTGGTGGAATACCGCATTACGGTAAAAACACTGAGCGACGAGATGTATAAATTCTACCAAAGCTACCAGGCCTTAGATAATACCCAAGGCAACCCCTTTGCGGAACCGGTCATTTTGTATTCAAACATGAGCAATGATGTTGGCTGCTTCGGTGTCAGTACGACCGTACGTAAATGGGAAGGCTAAAAATTCTTAACGCATAAAAAAGGCGGCCCTGCGGGACCGCCTTTTTTGTTTAAATGCTCGTTGCTTAAAGCTCCATCAAGACAGAACCCCATGTAAAGCCTGCCCCAAAGGCCGCTAGACATATGGTATCCCCTTCCTTCACTGCACCGGTCTGCACCGCTTCAGACAAAGCAATAGCAATAGATGCTGCTGTGGTATTTCCGTATTTCTGGATGTTGTTAAAGACTTGGTCGTCTCTAAGTCCCATGCGCTTCTGAATAAATTGAGCGATACGGAGGTTGGCTTGGTGCGGGATCAAACAATCGATCTTATCGGGCATCATACGATTCGTTTTTAATGCTTCACCGATCACTTCTCCAAAGCGCACTACGGCGTGCTTAAAGACGAAGTTCCCGTTCATCTGTGGGAAGTGAATCTCTGGAATAATGCCCTTCTCATCGTATTCATCTAACCAATGCTGAGTCCCAAAACCCTTCATAGTGAGTTCCTCTTTATGCTTCCCCTCACTGTGCATGTGGCAGCTCATAATACCTTTATGGCCTTCTGGTGCGCGCGAAACCACTGCAGCCCCTGCGCCATCGCCGAAAATGACACTAAGTCCACGACCGCGGGTTGTTTTATCTAGAAATGGACTTTGAAGTTCAGCTGCAACGACCAATACATTTTCATACATCCCCGTCTGCACAAAGGCATTGGCAATAGAGGTTGCATAGATGAATCCTGAACAGGCATTGCGGATATCCGTAGCTCCGATGGTACCCATTTCCATCGCTTCCTGAACTTGGACACCACAGCCTGGGAAATAATAATCTGGACTAATAGTGGCAAATACGATGTGATCAATATCGTCTTTGGTGAGTCCGGCATTTTCAATAGCCATTGTAGCGGCTTTGATGCCCATAATGGCAGCGGTGTTGCCGTCGCCTTCTTTGACCCATCGACGCTCTTCGATACCCGTTCTTTCACGGATCCACTCATCGTTGGTATCCATGAATGTACCCAGGTCGTCGTTTGTTACAATGTTTTCAGGAACATAATGGCCTACGCCAGTAATTCGTGCTCTGTGCATGTGTTCTGTGTTAAGGAGTTGTTGTGTGTTAGGGCTTTAAGTTAGCGCAAAAATGACACATTAACTTGCCAACCTGTCAGTAAAATTTGGCGCTAGACCGAATGGCACAAACGTTGCCATATGCTTGAAAACCTAAAAAGAAAAAACATGTCTAAAGGATCAATTAATGTAACCGCGCAGAACATCTTCCCAATCATCAAGAAGTTCTTATACAGCGACCATGAAATTTTCCTACGCGAGCTTGTTTCCAATGCCGTAGATGCTACACAAAAGCTTAAAACGTTGACCAATCTTGGCGAAGCCAAAGGGGAATTGGGCGACTTGACCATCCACATTAACGTAGATAAAAAAGCAAAGACGCTGAGCATTATCGACCGTGGTATTGGTATGACTGCGGAAGAGATTGACAAATACATCAACCAAGTGGCCTTCTCCGGTGCTGAGGAATTTGTGAAAGAATACGAAGGCAAGATGGAAGGTGCTGATCTTATTGGCCATTTCGGTCTTGGGTTCTACTCTGCCTTTATGGTTGCTAAGAAAGTGGAAATCCTTACCAAATCGCATAAAGACGCTGCAGCCGTGCAGTGGAGCTGTGAAGGAAATCCTGAATTTGAATTGGTCACTATTGATAAAGAAGACCGAGGAACGGAGATTCGCTTACACATCGCAGAGGACAGCGAAGAATTTTTGGAGGAGAGCAAGATCAATGAGCTACTCTCTAAATACGCCAAATTTATGCCGGTGAGCATCCAGTTTGGTGAGAAGGACGAGAGCTACAACGCAGCAGCAGAAGGCGAAGAGGCGAAATGGGAAACCAAAAAAGTACCGAACGTCATTAACAACACGAACCCGGCATGGGTACGCACTCCTAGCGAATTGACGGCAGAAGATTACAAAGAATTCTACCGTGAACTCTACCCAACAAGTTTTGACGAGCCGCTCTTCAACATTCACTTGAACGTGGACTTCCCTTTCAATCTGACTGGGGTATTGTACTTCCCGAAAATCAAACCGAACGTAGAGCCGCAGCGCAACAAGATTCAGTTGTTCCAAAAGCAGGTGTTCGTAACCGATAGTGTTGAAGGTATTGTTCCTGATTTCTTGACCCTCTTGCACGGGGTGATCGATTCACCAGACATCCCGCTAAACGTAAGCCGCTCGTACCTCCAAGCAGACGGTAATGTGAAGAAGATCTCTTCACACATCACCAAAAAAGTTGCGGATAAATTGGACGAGATGTTCCGCAAGGACCGCGAAGACTTCGAGGCTAAGTGGAACGATATGAAGATCATCATCGAATACGGTATGTTGACCGAAGACAAGTTCTTTGACAAGGCGAAGAAATTCGCGTTGTACGAAGATACTGAGGGCAAACTGCACACTTTTGATGCCTACCTAGAATCTATCAAGGAGAACCAAACGGATAAAGACAAAAAGACGGTAGTGCTCTACGCTTCGCACAAGGACGGACAGCACAGCTACATCCAGGCAGCGAAAGCCAAAGGATACCAAGTCTTGCTTCTAGACTCTCCGCTGACGTCACACTTGATCCAAAAGCTCGAAGGTGAACACAAAGACACCATCTTCGCTCGTGTAGATTCTGATTTGATCGATAACCTCATCAAGAAAGACGAAACACGCGTAGCTAAACTGAGCGAGAAGCAAAAGGAAGAATTGAAAACGCGCCTGGAAACCATCGTACCTAAAGAGAAATTCACCTTGAAACTTGAGGATATGGATTCTACTGAGGCTCCACTCGTAATCACAGTACCAGAATTTATGCGCCGTATGAAAGAAATGCAGATGACCGGTGGTGGCGGTATGATGGGAATGAGCGATTTCCCTGAGATGTACGACCTCGTGGTAAACGCCAACCACAGTCTAGCTTCGAAGATTCTCGATACCGATGATGAAGGAGCGCGTTCTACAGCGGTGAACCAAGCTTTGGATCTCGCCAAGCTGCAGCAGAACTTGCTGCACGGTGAAGAGCTCACTGCCTTTATCGCTCGTTCTTACGAGATGCTAGGTGACGAGTAGATTAAATGTTGATTAAATATTCCTTGGTCCAAGGAATATCTGAGGGGGCTCCGGCCCCCTTTTTGTATTTTTGAGGTTCACTCAATACGCATCATTACATGAGCACAGACGTACTCTCCTTAGCCACTAAAAATGCAACGCTCTGGACTTCAGATATTTTCGATGAATCTACCCGAACGGAAGCCCAAGCTCTTCTTGACAAAGGCGGCGATGATTTGATCGAACCGTTCTACAAAGACCTTGACTTCGGAACCGGCGGTATGCGCGGTATCATGGGGGTAGGTACCAATAGGATCAATCCGTATACATTAGGTGCAGCAACCACAGGATTGATCAACTATGCCAAGGAAACCTACGGACGTGAAGATTTAAAAGCGGTAATCGCCTACGACAGCCGCAACAACTCTCAGGCTTTTGCTCGAAAGGTTGCCGAGGTGTTGAGCGCCAATGGTGTATACACGTACTTATTTGAAGAATTACGCCCTACTCCAGAGCTCAGCTTTGCTGTACGCGAGCTAGGCTGTGATTTTGGTATCGTGTTGACAGCATCCCACAATCCAAAAGAGTACAACGGCTACAAGGTATATTGGCACGACGGTGGTCAATTGGTCCCGCCACACGACGGCGGCGTGATTGCTAAGGTGCGTCAAACAGGTTTTGAGGACATCAATTGGAACGCCAACGAAGACCTCATCGAAACGATCAGCGAAGCTATTGACTCAAAATACATTGCCAATGTCGTGGCGCAAAGCCTCAACAACGACGGTAAAGAGGATCTTAAAGTAGTATTTACCGCCTTGCACGGAACTTCTATCGTGAGTGTCCCTCCTGCCCTTAAGGCTAGCGGTTTTACCAACGTACACATCGTTGAAGAACAAGCCACGCCAGACGGTAATTTCCCGACGGTAGCTAGTCCAAATCCTGAAGAAGGTGCTGCCCTCGCCATGGGTATTGCGCAAGCCGAAGCCAGCGGTAGCGATATCGTCATTGGTTGTGATCCAGATACAGACCGAGTAGGTATTGCAGTAAATGATGGTACAGGTAAGATGCAGCTGCTCAACGGAAACGATACCGCAGCACTGCTTGTGCACTACGTTCTAAGCCAAGCCGATGCCAACAATGCAGTACCTGAAAATCCATTCACGGCAGCTACAGTCGTAACTACAGATTTGATCGCCAAAATATCAGAGCGCTACAACATCCCTTGTTTCCGTTGTTTGACAGGATTCAAATGGATCGCAGATATCATCAACAACAAACCGGAGATGAACTTCATGGTCGGTGGTGAAGAGAGCTACGGCTATCTGATTGGTGATTCTGTCCGTGATAAAGATGCGGTTGCTTCTGCAGTAATGATCGCTGAAATGGCTGCCTACGCCAAAGCCCAAGGTCGTAACGTTTTAGAGCAATTAGAAACCATTCACCGTGAGTTTGGCCAATACCAAGAACGTCTTATTTCAATTACCAAGAAAGGACGCTCTGGAGCCCAGGAAATCGCCGATATGATGACTGCCCTACGCAACGACCCACCAAAAACGTTGGCGAGCTCTCCGGTAGTCATTGCTATCGACCACAGCAACTCCACTCAAACCGATCTGCGTACAGGAGCGACTTCTAGCACGGAATTGCCTGCTTCTAACGTATTGCAGTTCATCACTGCAGCTGGAGATAAGGTCAGCGCCCGTCCGTCAGGAACTGAGCCTAAAATTAAATTCTACTTCAGCGTACGCACTACCACTGGTGATAGCCATGCTGCAACCAAGGCGGAACTTGAACGAAAGATTGATACCTTTATTGAGGAATTAAACCTCTAATTCAAACATGAAGAATTTCATCATCATAGGGGCCATTTCGATGGCCCTTTTTTCTTGCGCACAACCAGAGCAAACAACGGAAACAGCGACTGGACAAGATTTCATTGGGTCCATTGTACAAAATGACTCCACTAGCGTATCGTTTAACGTGCACCTCGAAGATGATCTACTAACGTTTTACAATGGTGTACAAGAATCGTTTGAAGTTCGTCTAAGCGGAGAGGATACCCTTCGTGGCACGTTCCCAGTCTTCGCTTCGGATATCTGGCTCGTAGCAACAGAAGACGGGTTTAAAGGAGAATACTACCGCACCGATGCAAACAATTATCGTTTACCTTTTGAGCTCGTACCGGGACTTATGACCTATGAACAGAGTCCTTCAGAATTCCCGATCCAATATGCCATTGCCCGCTACATAGGCGATCAAGAAAAGCCTGCATTGCTACAACTCGGTAAAAAAGACGGCATTCTGGTTGGGACTATTGCCACGGCTACCGGGGACAGCAGATTCATGACCGGTTACGAAATTGAAGGCGGTTTTGAGCTCATGGGCTTCGACGGCCGATTCATTTATAAAGTAAGCGCCAAAGTGGCTGATGGCCACATTGAAGGACACGTATGGGCGGGGATGACAGGCTACTATTCCTTCAAAGGGGTCGCAGATGAAAATGCCACGTTGGAAAATCCAGAGGAAATGTCAAAACTGCGTGAAGACTACACCCACATAGAATGGCATTTACCAGGTCTTGATGGCGATACGGTGCATTTTGACAGCCGTACCATCACCAAACCTACCATCCTTGCTATTCAAGGATCGTGGTGTCCTAACTGTATGGACGAAGGCCGAGTTTTGGACATGTATTACCGTGAATTCGAGGGAGCCATTGATATCTATGGCTTGAGCTACGAATACAGCGGGACGTTGGAAAAAGCCACAGCTGCCGTTCAGAAAATGGAGCGCGACTTAGGCACCTCCTTCCCCATGGTTATTGCGACTTACGATCCTAAACAAGACCGCAATGCTGTATTACCGTTGGAAAAGATTCGAAGCTACCCAACGTCTATAATGTTCGACCACGAGGGTAATGTAGTGAAGATTCATACCGGTTTTTACGGGCCATCTACCAAAGAATACGAAGCCTACGTCAAAGAGACCAGAGTAGAACTTGAAGCATTGGTGGCAAAAGCGAATGGCTAATTACCTCGAACGCATATGGCCAGATTTTAAAGACCTCGCTCGTTCCAAAAGAAAAGAGAACAAGAAGTTTTTTGGCCGATTGTCTAAGCAAGACAGCAAGAAGCTCAATGCCAAATTTCATGCGGTTCATGAGGAAGTCTTCGCTGAAACGGATTGCCTCAAGTGTGCGCGGTGTTGCCGTGCCACAGGGCCCCTGCTCACCAAACAGGACATTCAGCGCATCTCGAAAAAGCAAGGCATGAAACCGGCTGACTTCGAGAAGCAGTATTTACGTGTGGATGAAGATGGAGATTGGGTGATGAAAAGTTTGCCGTGCCCGTTTTTGGAATTGGCCACGAATAAATGCACCATCTACGAATATGCGCCAAAAGCTTGTCGACAATATCCGCATACCGACCACCCTAACATGAAGTCCATTCTAGGTCTGACGGAGACCAATGTGCGTCACTGCCCCGCAGTGTATGAAATGGTAGAACGCATGAAAGCTAGAGCGTAGCGTTATCCATAAACGGTACCTCGTCTAAAGCCAACGTGTAGCAGGAGCGATACGCCGATCACAATCAGCGTAGCAATCACATTGTACCATAAGAACCCTATGGACAACACACCGGTGGAATTTAAGTAGTGGCATATAAAAATGGTCGCCTGCGCGATGAGTCCGCCTACAAAGACTTGGCTACCCCCTACTTTTTTCAAGAACAGTCCCACCAGGAAGATACCTAGGATGGTACCATAGAACAGACTACCCAGTACATTAACCAGCTGGATGAGATTCTCATAAAGTGGGGCTGCTAGCGCCACGAGGATGGCAGCAATACCCCAAATAAGAACGAGCGTTCTGATCGTACGTTTTTGATTGTGGTCCTTGTGCCCAAAGAAGACCTGGAAATAGTCGACATAGGTCGTTGTAGCCAATGCACTGACTTCGCCGGCGGTGGACGACATGGCGGCACTGATAATCACAGCCAACAATAACCCGATGAGTCCTTTGGGTAAGTTTTCTAGAATGAAAGTAATGAAGACGTAATCCGTATCCTTCGATTGAAATCCACTCAAGTTTTCATCGAGCAAATCCATATAGGAAGCGCGGTATTGTTCTTGAAGTCCATCGTAGTATCGTGCCCCCTCCCAATCTGCATTCACTAATGCCTCGCGCTTAAAATCCCAGGCAAGAGCGTGCTCGAGTTCCAGCGACTGAAGTTGCTGCTGAATCTCAACTGGAGCGCGGTCAATCTCGCTTTGATTAAAGAATACCGGCGGTTTAACGAATTGATAAAAAACAAAAAGCAGGACACCAATAGAAAGAATGGCAAACTGCATAGGCACCTTGAAGGTGGCATTGAAAAGCAGGCCAAATTTGGAACTGCGTTCGTCTTCTGCACCCAAATAACGCTGTACTTGACTTTGGTCGGTACCAAGGTAGCTGAGCGACAAGAACAGACCACCCGCCAGTCCAGACCAAAGTGTGTAGCGCGTTCCCGGGTCAAAAGAGGTACTCACAATGTTAAGCTTGCCCATATTTCCTGCAATGTGGTAGGCATCATACATGCTCACAGGAATGAGATTGATCAAAATGGTCGCTGCAATGGCCATACCTAAAAGAATGACCGTCATCTGCCATTTCTGGGTAACAGCAACCGCTGCCGATCCCCCACTTACAGTGTAAACCACCACAATGGCACCAATAATGATGATCATAGTATTGAGTGGTACACCAATAGCTGCCGAAAGAACGATGGCTGGAGCAAAAATGGTAATGCCTGCGCTCAGGCCTCGAGAGGTCAAAAACAATGCTGCGGTGAAAAGGCGTGTCTTCCGGTCAAAGCGATCTTCCAAAAATTGGTAGGCTGTAATGGCGCGCATCTTTCGATAGGCCGGCACAAAGAACATGCTGACCAACACGACGGCAAGGGGCATTCCAAAATAGAATTGGATAAAACCCATGTCATTGGCAAAGGCCTGTCCAGGAGTGCTTAAAAAGGTAATCGCCGAAGCTTGGGTAGCCATAATCCCCAACCCAATGGTCCAGGGACTCACGGTCTTCGACCCGCTTAGAAGTTCGCTTGCTGTGGCGCTCTTACGGGTCTTATATACCCCGTAGCCTACGATTAGTGCTAGTGTAGCACATAATACAATCCAATCTAATGGGTGCATTTAAACGAAATCGCGCGTGATGAAGTAAAACAAAACAATTTCAACGACTAGAAGGGCAATGACGCCGATGTAGTACTTCTTCCAATTCAATGTCTGTGTCGTCTTAATGGTCATAATGGAGTATGTTTTGTAAAAGTTTCATGGCACCTGGAACACCTGCTGGCAGTTCCCTAAATAGTGACAATCCCGTGTAAATTACGGAACCTTTTCCATAATGCCCAACAACGGTGCTGTTAGAATAGTTCGTACCTGTGCTTTCCGTAATAGTGAGCACTTCAGTAAACCCTTCGTAAGATTTCGGGAAGTACAAACCGCGCTCCTGCACCCAATAGTCAAAATCTTTCGACGTGATCTCATTTGGGGAAGAAAGTATTGGGTGTTTGCTCATCGCAATAGGTGCATCTTCCTCGGTTACGCGGTCTCTACCAATAACTAATGGCAGCGGCGTAGGCAGTTCAATACCACTTCTACCAGCCGTCGTGTACGTCACGACAAAGTTGCCACCACCTTCAACGAAGGTCTTGATTCTATCTGCACTATTCATGAGCCATTTCTCGGTATTGAAGGCACGAATTCCCACGAGTACAGCATCTACTTCGTCCCATAAATCCGGGGTGTCCTCGGTAATTCGAAGTACCTCGTACCCCAAATTCTCCAAGGTTTCATCCATGATATCACCAGCACCTTCAATGTAGCCCACCTTGATGCGCTTTTTGTTCAGGTCAAGAACAGCAAGAGTACTTGTAGCTTCCATGTAGCGGTAATGTGTGCCTATATGCGGGTAAGAAATTTTATGTTCTTCCTGGAGCAACGGCAAAGAAAAAGACATGCCCTCCATCATAGTATGCGGAGCAATATGTAAAGTAAATTTTCCTTTCTCTACAGATTTTGGCACCTCGGCAGTGAAGTGATTCCACCCTTGAGAAAGGACTTCCTCCCTGGAATTCATCCAAACGTTCGATCCTTCAGTATTCTGGGCAAGAACAGTCCATTGCTCTTTACCTGCTTTGCTAGCATGGATAGAATAACCTACGGCAGCCCCTTTCCCGGTACTCCAATACACTTTTTGGTCGAACTTCGCATGAACAGCGGGTTCTATGGCTATAGTTTCACGGTACTCCCCGACGGCGCGATCAACAAGCTTGGCAACCGGCAATAGGTAGAGCATGATGATAGATTCATCGCTCTCCAAGCGAACCTTGACCACATTAGTAGCTTGTTCTCTGCCCAACATTAAATCAATCTCGAGCTCAAAGCCTTCGGTAGTGACTTCTTGGGCCGGATTCAATCCCATGTTTTTTCCAGCCGTCATCACGGCAGCAATTGAGACGTTTACCTCAGGGTTCATGCGCTGCACCTTCAGCAAAGCCGGATGAGCCGTGTTCTCCATCAAAGGATTATCTGCCGTAAACACCTCAGCATACGCGCCCAAGAGATGTAGCATCACGTTTTGCCAACGCTGGTACTTATCTGATGTAGGAGTTGTTTTCTCGAGAATTGAGGAACCTAATTCAGCCCATTTAGCAATAGCTTGATTCCTATCGCCAATCTCTAGGGCAAAAGCAGCATCCGAGGCCAAAACCGCATCGTCCTCTATAGAGGTGGTCTCTGTATCTAGATACCCAGCGAGATCGCCACCGCCCCAAAGCTTCTTGAAGTATTCTTCACGCGGTCCGCGGTTAATGGGCACACCAAAACCCTGGCATTTGTGCATGGAACGGGCAGCATCACCAATGGCACCATAAGTTTCGCCTAGAAGTGGGTCAAAACCACTCATATCAAGCTGAACTGCCTCCGGATCGTCTTTGAGTGTTGGGTCCCACCAAACAGAGGTGTTCCACCAAACGCCCTGCACAGACCATGCTGCTGTTTCTGTATCATAGGTCACGTCTGCAGCTAGCTCAGCACATTCAATGGCCAATTCCGCTGATGCCGTGTGGTGACCGTGGCCGGCCCTTTCGTCCGGAGGGAATCGCGTAATGATAAAATCTGGTTTGAGTTCACGAATAGTGCGCACAGCCTGTAGCTGTAGGTCATCGTGGTCCCATTTGGTCCACACCTCCTCCACACTTTTGGAATATCCGAAGTCTAGGGCATCGGTAAAACGTTGGTTCCCACCATCTACACCACGGGCAGCGCGTAACTCGTGCTCGCGAATGACGCCCAAGTCTGCACCCAATTCATCGCCAATAAGGTTTTGACCGCCGGAGCCTCTAGTCAGCGAGAGATAGGTGGTTTCTGCATCTAAGGCGTTGGACAACCAAGCGATCAAACGGGTGTTTTCATCGTCAGGATGTGCCGCCATATATAAGACTCTTTTACCCGAAGCAAAGCGCTGCATTTCAGCCAAAGTCTGGCTTTTATCTAGGGGCTTGTATTGCGCAACTCCTTGATTCACAGAACACATAGTAAAGACCAGCACCAAAACCTGAACAATGCAAGTTTTGGATGTTATTTTAGTAGTCCAATTTCTAACTGACATATGAAGAGATTTTTACTCGTATTAATCACCGCTTTTTCTGTAACCGCCAACGCCCAACTAAAGTTGAATTTAAAATCGGGCACCTACAACTTAACTGAAGGCAGCTACCTTCAAATTCAAAGCAGCAGCCCAACATACGGGGTTGCTTTGTGGGATCACGCAGTGCTTGCCGAAGATAAAAAAGCATTGGTGGATTTAGGTGTAGAACTCTTCCATTATTTACCTGAGAACGCATTTGAGGTACGTCTTCCAAAAGGTGTGAGTGCTTCAGACCTCAAGGCTGCGGGAGTTCGTGCGTTTACTGCATGGACACCACGGATGAAATTGGACGGCCCATTGAGCATCGGAGATATCCCTTCTTGGGCTGTCCTAAACAATGGAAATATCGCGGTCCAATTCTTAACTGCGCCTGAATTCTCTACCTCCCTGCGTTACACCAAGGGAATGCTGCCATTGCAAGACGGCTGGTACACCGCTTCTTTGAAGATTAAGGACTTGGAAAAATTGGCCAAGGAACCTCATGTTTTGTTTATTCAAGCTATTGAGGAGCCGGGAACTATTGAAAATGAGAACAGCCGTGCTTCATCTCGAGTGGCTTTCATGCAACAAGACGGTGAATTCACCGGTGAAAATGTTGTAGTAGGTGTTGGCGATGATGGCGATATAGGCCCACACGACGACTACCGCGGACGTCTTACCTCATTGGCAGGAAACTCTATCGGTGACCACGGCGACCACGTTGCGGGAACTGTTTTTGCCGCAGGTAATATCGATCCAGACGGTGCCGGTAATGCGACAGGTGCCACCATGGTCTACTACGATTACCCGCAAAACCTCAGCAATATTGACAACCACTATTCACTGTACGGCATTCGCGTCACCAACAGTTCGTACTCGAACGGTTGTAATGCGGGTTACACCGCCTACGCCCAACAAATGGACAAAGACGTTCGCGACAACCCTGCGTTGATGCACGTCTTTAGTGCTGGGAATAGCAATGGCTCAAATTGTGGTTACGGTGCAGGCTCCCAATGGGGGAACGTAACAGGTGGCCACAAACAAGGAAAGAATGTAGTAGCCACTGCCAACATCACATACCTCGATGCTATTGCGCCTTCTTCGTCGCGGGGCCCTGCTGCCGATGGACGTATTAAACCAGACCTAGCGGCGGTTGGTACTAACGTTTACTCTACCATCGACGGACACACCTACGGTTTTAAGACGGGTACTTCTATGGCCGCGCCGGGTGTTGCCGGATTCTTTACAGTGCTCCACAATGCCCATGACGAATTGCAAGGCGATACTGCTACTGGTGGTTTGTTGAAAGCCATTGCCATGAACACAGCCGATGACCTCGGCAACAACGGTCCAGATTTTATTTTCGGGTACGGACGAGTGAATGCCCGTCGCGCTATTCGAACGATCCGCGATACAGCTTGGTTTACCAACTCAATCACAACCGGTGATACATTGACCTACGACATCAATGTGCCCAATGGTGCGCGTGAATTACGAGCCATGCTTTACTGGACAGATAAAGAAGCGTCTACGACGGCATCCAAGGCTTTAGTAAACAATCTGGACTTCACAGTAACGGATCTTACCGGTTCTACAACATACCAGCCTTGGGTATTGAACCCAACACCAAACAACGTTACACTGAACAACCTAGCGGTACGTGCTACGGACACCTTAAACAATGCAGAGCAGGTCACTCTCGATGCACCGAGCAGCGGTGATTACCGCCTCGCTGTTTACGGAACCAACGTTCCACAGGGGCCACAAACCTTTTATGTAGTGTACGATATCACCGTAGAACGCATGCAAATCGCCTATCCTTTTACCGGTCAGTCGTTGACCCCAGGAGCCATGGTCGTTCGCTGGGACGGCGAAACCAACGGCCTTAGCTGGCAGTTTTCTTCTAATGGGGGAACCTCTTGGAACAACCTTACGTTGAATCCGATCACAGGTCAAGGTATGGCCAACTGGACCGTTCCAAACAATCCAACGGATGAGGCGTACTTGCGCGTGATCAAAAGCGGCGACACTTCCACAGTAGGTCCATTGACCATCATGCCGCAGCCTTCAGGTCTTACGGTTGATTGGGTATGTCCTGACAGCTTGAAAGTGACCATTAACCCAGTGACTTCGGCGACCGATTATACGGCCTACATCCTGGGAACGAAATACATGGATTCCGTCTTTACTGCATCAAGCAACAGCATGGTTATTCCTTACGTAGTAACTACGGACACGTGGATCAGTGCTTCAGCCAATTACAACGGCGCCCCAGGGAAGCGTTCTTATGCAGTTGATCTACCAAGTGGTACTCAGAACTGTCCACTTCCGCGCGATCTAGAGCTTAAGGCCGTGATGAATCCACAATTTGTAAGCAGCTGTCAGAGCAGCATTATTGATGTAGCGGTTCAAGTTCGAAACCCATCTACCAATACGTTAGATACACTTCCAGTGGCCTATGAATACTTGGGCAACATCGTACGTGATACCATTTTTGACGCAGTTGCCCCTTATGGTGATACTGTATTTGTGTTCCCTAACCCAATCACTTGGTCCGGGACAAGCAACGGCTCTATCCGCGCATGGACAGAGCTTAGTGGTGATATGAATGGCCAAAACGATACGGTTGATCAAACGATTACCTATTTGAACTCTTCACTATACAGCTTGCCGTTCCTTCAAGACTTCAACGCCTTTAACAACTGTGGTACCAATACCAACTGTGGGGCTACAGTATGTAACCTTGGCGGAGATTGGACCAACCTCAGCAACGGTACGGAAGATGATATCGACTGGAGAACCAATGGTGGAGGTACCGCTTCAAACGGTACAGGACCTTCATCAGGCTTTGGCAACAGCGGGAAATACCTTTACCTGGAGAGTTCCGGCAACTGTAATTTCCAAGATGCTGTTTTGTACAGCCCTTGCATAGATTTAAGTGGGGCAAGTGCACCGGAACTCGATTTCGCCTATCACATGTACGGTTCAGCCATGGGTGATCTGCTCGTAGAAATATTCGACGGCACATCATGGAGCATTTTGCTTAGTGTGAGTGGTGATCAAGGCAACAGCTGGAAGACCGTAAATGCTGACCTCAGCGCTTTTACAGGAGATACCGTTTTATTGCGTTTTACCGGAACCACCGGAGACGATTACCAAAGTGATGTGGCGATTGATAACATCGCGATTGAAGATAAAATAGGAACGCCTATTGCGGACTTTACTGCTTCAACTTCAACGCCGTGTTTGAATGCTCCAATGACTCTGCTGGATCAAAGCGCGAAGTCACCAACAAGCTGGAATTGGACCATAACTCCAAATACATTCAGCTTTGTAAACAGTACTTCTGCGAGCTCGCAAAACCCGCAGGTTAGTTTTAGTGCGTTGGGCAGTTATACGGTGACGCTCGTAGCAACGAATACCTACGGCAGTGATACTATCACGAAAACCAATGAAATCGTAGTAAGTGCATTGCCGAGCTTGCCAATCGTACAAACCTTTACGACGAACAGTCTTGGTGATTTCACCGTGCGTAATGCAGATAATGGAACAACATGGACTCGCGGAGACGTGGACGGGCCTACTGGAGCCAAAACGGGCGTGATGTACATGGGCTATTTCAACTACAACACCGTAGGTACAACCGACGGTCTATTGAGTCCAAAGTTTGACATCAGTGGGTATACCAACCCTACCTTGATGTTTGACGTGAGCTACGCGCCATATTCAACCTCGTATTTCGACCAGCTTGCAGTCGTTGTTAGCGACGATTGTGGAAGCACCTTTGATACGCTTTACCTGAAAGCCGGTGCTGACCTCAGCACAGCAGGAACGAGCACCTCAACGTTTGTACCGAATGATCCTTCAGATTGGAGAACAGATACTGTGAGTTTATCAAACCTTACTTCTAATAATGTCCAATTCGAATTTGTAGGTATTTGTGGCTATGGTAACAACTTGTACCTCGACAATATCCGTGTGATTGACCTCGCAGGCACACCTTCTGTGGCAACGTTAGACGTACCTTCTTTAATTTGTGAAGACGAGCCGTTCAACTTTGCCTTGAACAGCACGGATACTACGTTAGCGGGGAACTTTAGTTTGAATCGTCAAGGTTCATCTATTGTAAATACCTTCATGGGGATGGGCGCTCATACCTCTACCCTCACCTCAGCAACGGACTATTACCTCGAGTATGTGTACTACAATGAAAACACATTTGTTGCAGATTCAGCATTGCTAATTCCTGGACCGAAGCTTCGTCCGCAGTTCACCTTGGGACTTGCAGGAGGTTTGACGTACAACTTCCAAGACAACTCTACTCCTGCGCCAACCGCTTTTTTCTGGGACTTTGGGGATGGAAATTCAAGCAACCAGCAGAATCCACAGCACACCTATGCTGCAAATGGTTCATACACCGTAAAACTGATTGTCACGACAGATTGTGGAGTAGACAGCACGATTACGACCTTTAATAATATCGGGCTCGATGAGGCAGGTGCCGCAGCGATGGTGTTCTATCCAAACCCAACTAATGATATTTTGAGCATCGCAACGGGTGGTGATTTAGGTGAGGCATCCATTGAGATCTATTCAATGATTGGTACCCTATTGCAACGCTCTACCTATGCAGCGCTAAGTGAAACTGTTCGTTTGGATCTCAGCAGCTTACCTGCAGGAATGTACACCGTGAAAGTACATACGAGTGCAGGCACCGTAAGTCAAAATGTGAGTAAGCTTTAAGCGCGCTTGCTGATCGCCAGCAACCCTACTAAGGTTAGCAGGCCATTATATACTAGTAATTCAAAGCCTATGGCGTATCCCAACTGGGGTGCCCATAGGCTTATTTGATACGCGACGATTGGCGCCGCGATACAAATAGCAAGTACAGCCCATCCTTTGATCCTTCGGTTAAACAACAAGGCAAAACTGAAGAGCCCAACTAATGGACCGTAGGTATAGCCAGCAGCGGTAAAGAGTGTACTAATAATACTCTCCGATTTCAAGGAGTAAATCAAAAGCATTACCACCAAAAGCACTAGCATGAACCCTACATAAACTCTGGTGCGCACCTTGGTAGACCCGTTGGACTTCATGCCTAAAAAGTCGATACAGAATGCCGTCGTCAATGAGGTTAGAGCACTGTCGGCACTTGAGAAGGCTGCAGCGAGAAGGCCAAGGAAGAATACTACAGGCAGTGCTGTAGGTAGTGATGGATGCATGGCGATGGCCGAGAAGAGTTTATCTCCTGTAGCAGTGATGCCCGTATTCGCTGCAAATTCAGTCAAAAAGATACCCAACGAAAGGAACAACAGATTCACTACGAGCAATGTACCGCCAAGCAGCACCATATTCTTTTGTGCATCTTTCAAGCGTTTGACAGTGAGATTTTTCTGCATCATGTCTTGATCAAGCCCCGTCATAGCGATTGCAATAGATGCACCTCCAAGCAGTTGACGCCACCAAGATTTGGGGCCAGAAAACTCTACAAAACGCCAGTCCGGGTGCCCGGAAAGAAAATCCATGTAACTACTATCTGCAGGAACGACGGCCTTACCCACAAAGTAAAACGCCATAATCGCAGCTATCAGCATTAGGGTAGTTTGAAGCGTATCTGTGAAAACAATGGTGGCAATGCCGCCAGAGGCACTGTAGATGGCAATAAGCAGCAATATGGATACCGCTGTGACCACGAAAGGAATACCCAATGCATCGCATATGAGCACTTGAACGACCATGGAAACGATGTACAATCGGGCCGCTGCACCGACAATTCTTGAAAGCAAGAAAAACAGTGAGCCCGTTCTATAGCTTTCCAAGCCGAGGCGAATGCCCAGAAATTCGTAAATGCTGATCACATTATTCCTGTAATATACAGGCAGCAATACGCCAGCAATGAACAAGTAGCCCAAGAAGTACCCCACCACCATGAGCATATAGGTCATACCTGAAGCGGCCGTCCAGCCCGGTACGCTGATAAATGTCACTCCAGAGAGTGATGCACCGATCATCCCAAAACTCACCAAAAGCCAATTGGCATTTTTGTTCGCATTAAAGAAGGTTGTGTTGGAGGCGCCGCGTGAAGTGATGTAGCCTATAAAAGCCAAAAGACTCACATAAAGGAGTAATAGGAGTAAAAAGAGTGCGTTGTTCATTCCACAAATATGCGCAATCCCTTACTTTTGAGACGGAATGAATTTTTCAAGTCGTAAAATAGAATTGGCCGTAGAGGAAATCTCTCGCTTGCCAGGCATCGGTAAAAAGACTGCCCTAAGATTGGCACTACACCTCTTGCGCAGGCCGGCAGGCCAGACGGAAAGCCTCAGTGCAGCCATATTGGATTTGAGAAACAACACCACTTTTTGTAGCGAATGTCACACCATTTCTGATACAGAAATATGCAGCATCTGCAGCAGCCCCAAGCGCGACAAGAGCATCGTCTGTATCGTTGAAGATGTACGCGATGTGATGGCCATAGAAAATACTGGGGGATACAGCGGTGTTTACCACGTCCTGGGTGGACTCATCTCACCAATGGACGGCATAGGACCGAGTGACCTTACCATCGATGCACTCATCGATAAAATGAAAACCGGGGAGGTCAAAGAAGTCGTATTCGCCCTGAATACGACGATGGAAGGAGATACCACCAACTTCTACCTGTACCGCAAGATCAAAGATTTTGGAGCGAGTTTAACGACTATTGCACGAGGAATCGCTGTTGGCGATGAGCTTGAATTTGCAGATGAAGTAACCCTCGGTCGAAGCATACAACACCGTATACCTTACGAACAAAGCCTGCCGCAGTAATGCTAGACCTCAGCATAGTCATTGTCAATTACAACGTGAAGGAATTTCTTTCACAGTGCCTCGATAGCATATATCAGAGCAAGACGGACTGTAGTTTTGAGGTCATTGTAGTGGACAACCAAAGCAGCGATTCGGGCGAAGCTGAAATCCTCAGTCAATTTCCGAAGGTCCGTTGGATCAATAATGACGAAAACTTAGGGTTCGGAAAGGCGAACAATGTAGGCTTCCGGGCAGCCCAAGGTACCTACACCCTTATCCTTAACCCCGACACTGTACTGCGTTCAGATACGCTTGAGAAAAGCATAAACTATCTGAAAAGTCATCCTGAGGTCGGCGGATTAGGAATTCAAGGTATTGATGGCAGTGGAAGGTTCTTACCCGAATCCAAGCGAGCCCTTCCTACCCCATTAGTTGCCTTGTGGAAGATTAGCGGGTTGAGTGCACTTTTTCCTACCTCCAAGACTTTCGCCAGATACCACCTTGGGCACTTGAGTAAAGATGAAAACCACGAGGTAGATATCCTGGTCGGCTGTTACATGATGATCCCTACAAAACTATTGCTAGAGGTAGGCGGCTTCGACCCGCGTTACTTCATGTACGGCGAAGACATCGATCTGAGTTATGAATTGCAGAAAACGGGTAAAAAGAACATCTACTTCGCTGAGAGTAAAATCATTCATTATAAAGGTGAGAGCACGAAGCGCGGCAGTTTGAATTACGTCCGCATGTTTTACCAAGCAATGATTCTCTTTGCTCAGAAACAGTTCAGCGGCGGTGCCGCCTGGGCCTACAAAAGCCTGATTTACTTAGGCATCTACTTACGTGCAGCACTTGCCGTAGTGGCCAGAATAGCGCGCAGTGCGTTTGCACCAGTACTTGATGCCGCAGTCCTATACCTCCTTTTGAACACGGTAAAAACCTATTGGGAGCTCAATCACCGTTTTATCAATGGCGGTTCTTACCCAGATATATACACCTACAACGTCCAAGGCGCGTATGTGCTGTTGTGGGTATTTGGTTTGTGGTTAAGCGGTACCTATTTCAAAGGTGCTCAGCCCAAAAATATCGTACGGTCCATGCTCATCACAACCCTGATCATTGGATTTGGCTACGGTCTGTTGCCTGAGGAGCTGCGCTTCTCGAGAGCCTTACTAGTCCTAGGTGCCCTAGTTGGTACTGCTAGTTTGATTGTATATCGAGCACTGATCGCCGCTGTGACCGGACAAAGGCTGTTTTCCAACGAGAAAAAGCAGCCTCGCGTGATGTTTTACGGAAGTAAAGACAACCTCAGCGCTCTAGAGAATATTTTAAACGAAAGTGGTGTGCGTCCTTCCTTTTTGTGGTACCAAGAACCGTTAGAAAACGAAAGTTTTGAGCAATTAGAGGCACTAGTGAAACTGCACCGCATCAATGAATTGGTCGTTGATTGTTCCTCGAGTAGTTATGATGACCTAATCACCATTACTGAAGCGTTGGGCACTCAGACCTCTGTGAAATCTTTACTCCCAGCGAGCGCATTCATTATTGGTTCCAACAGCAGCTTGAGCCAAGGATTGACCTACAAGAAAGCGCTGCAGATTACTGATGCCAATTACCTGCGACAACGTCGCGTATACGAGATAGGATTGACTCTTTTACTAGTACTCACCTTGCCTATATCCCTGCTGGTCGCACAAATCATGGGCCGAGGAAAAGGGTGGCAGTTGTGGGTATCCTCTGCAGGGAAACTACTCTCTGGAAAACGCTCATTGATTGGGTATTCAACAGCCTTAGGTGAAAAATTTTCACTACCACAGATGCCGCAACCGATTTTTGACATTTGCAGAGAATTGCCTCAGGAATTAGACTTTTCTCAAAATGCTAGAGCACTTGCTGAGGATTATGCAAAGGAGGCTGCCGTGCGCAATGACCTATTGCGCTTATGGCAATTGACCAAATGCACGACACCTTAAATTACCACGGTTTTTTGCCGTAAATTCGAGGACGATAAACCTAAATATCAATGGCTCAATTCGAACTTATCCTGCCTAAAATGGGCGAATCCGTTGCAGAAGCTACTATTACCACGTGGCTTAAAAATGAAGGCGACTTCATTGAAGCAGAGGAAAGCGTTGTTGAAGTTGCTACCGATAAAGTAGATAGTGAGGTTCCTTCACCAGTGAGTGGAACTATTGTAAAAATCATCAGCAATGTAAATGATGTCGCTCAGGTAGGCGCAGCTATTGCCATTATTGAAACTGAAGGCTCAGGAGAAACTGAAGCAGCCACAGAAAGTGCGCCTGCTCCCGCACCGTCTCCAGCAGTTGAAGAAGTTGTAGCTGAAATTGAAACGCAAGTAGCCGCTGCCGCCCAAACCGTAGCTCTAGCCGCTCCAAATGCACCTATTGCCAAGAATTCAAACGGTCGCTTCTACTCTCCTTTGGTGCGTAGTATGGCGAAGGAAGAAGGTATAGGTCAAGCGGAATTGGATCAAATCAAAGGTTCTGGTAAAGACGGCCGTGTCACCAAGAAAGATGTTCTCGCCTACCTAAAAGGCGGACGCACCGCACCAGCTGCAGCCCCTGCCCCTGCTGCAACACCTGCTGTTACTCCTGCTGCTGCACCAAAAGCACCAGTGGCCACAGCCACACCAAGTATTACTCCATCTGCCGGTGATGAAATCATCGAAATGGACCGCATGAGAAAGCTTATCGCGGACCACATGGTAAATTCAGTGCAGACATCGCCCCACGTGACTTCTTTCGTAGAAGCTGATATGACCAAAGTGGTTCTTTGGAGAAACAAGGTCAAAAAGAGTTTCCAAGAGAAACACGGTGAGAAAATTACATTCACGCCAATCATCATGGAGGCCATCGTAAAGGCCATCCAGGATTTCCCGATGATCAATGTCAGCATAGACGGATCGAATATTATCAAACACGGCAATATCAATGTGGGTATGGCTGCTGCCCTTCCATCTGGTAATTTGATTGTACCGGTAGTGAAGAACGCGGATCAGTTGAGCCTTCTGGGTTTGACAAAAGCTGTGAACGATTTGGCCAACCGCGCGAGAAATAACGCACTTAAGCCAGACGAGATTTCTGGAGGCACCTACACGTTAACCAACGTAGGAACCTTTGGAAACCTGCTCGGTACACCAATTATCAATCAACCGCAAGTAGCTATTATGGCTGCAGGTGCGATTGTAAAGAAACCTGCTGTTGTTGAAACACCAGAAGGCGATCTAATTGCCGTACGACACAAAATGTTCTTGAGCCACAGCTACGACCATCGCGTTGTAGACGGTGCACTTGGAGGAATGTTCGTCAAGCGTGTCGCGGAATACTTAGAAGCTTGGGATATGAATCGAGAGATTTAATCGTTCCATTTTATATAGTACTTTAGAACCGCCTTCGGGCGGTTTTTTTAAACCCCACAATTCCACAATCATGCAGCTACAGCTACAACGTCCTATTTGTTTTTTCGATCTAGAAACCACCGGTGTTAACGTCACAAACGATCGCATTGTCGAGATCTGCGTGCACAAAGTACACCCTTCCGGTGAGGAGGAAACACATACTTGGCGCGTGAATCCAACGGTGCCTATTCCCGTGGGCTCCTCACTTATTCACGGCATCTACGACCATGATGTTGCTAGCGAGCCGACGTTCAAAGAATTGGCCACAAAGGTTCATGAACTCATTGCAGATAGTGACCTGGCAGGATATAACAGCAACAAATTTGACATCCCGTTACTCGCCGAAGAATTTCTTCGTGCGGGCATAGATTTCGACATGGGTAAACGGCGCGCAGTGGACGTACAAAACATCTTCCACCGCATGGAACAGCGTACCTTGAGCGCAGCCTATAAATTCTACTGCGACAAGAGTTTGGACAATGCGCACAGCGCAGAAGCTGATGTTTTAGCGACCTACGAAGTTCTTAAGGCTCAGGTAGATAGATACGAAGAGTTGCAAAACGACATGAACTTCTTAGCCGACTTTTCGAACCGTCAAAAAGTGGCAGATTTCGCAGGATTTATCGCCTATGATGACCACGGTGATGAAATCTTTACCTTCGGAAAATACCGCGGTAAAACCGTCCAAAGTGTATTGAAAGAAAACCCCGGGTACTACAGTTGGATTCAGAATGCTGACTTCCCATTGTACACCAAGAAAGTGTTGACCGCGATTAAACTACGAGGATTTAACAACGGATAAGTATGAAGATCATTTGTATTGGAAGAAACTACGCCAAGCACGCAGCAGAACTGAACAATCCTATTCCACAAGAGCCTGTTGTTTTCCTCAAACCAGATACTGCTATCCTACTGAAGAAGCATCCTTTCTTCATACCTGAACACAGCAACGAGGTTCACCACGAAATTGAAGTTGTGGTTAAAATCAATCGTCTAGGTAAGCACATTGAACCCCGTTTTGCTCACAAATACTACGATGAAATAGGCTTAGGCATCGATTTTACAGCACGGGACGTTCAAGCAAAATGCAAGGAAAAAGGCTTGCCTTGGGAGAAAGCAAAGGCCTTTGATGGCAGTGCTGCAGTTAGCCGATTTTTCAAATTAAAGGACTTAAAAAAGCCGATTACCGATATCGATTTTCACCTGGATATTAATGGACAAACGGTGCAAAAAGGCAATACTAAGAACATGTTATTCCCTGTAGATGAACTAATTGCACATGTCAGTAAGTACTTCACACTCAAGACTGGCGATTTGATATTTACAGGTACTCCGGCCGGTGTTGGCCAGGTGCATAGGGACGACCTTCTCGAGCTCCATTTGGAAGGAGAACGCATCTTCTATTTCAACGTAAAATAGACCGTCTTATTCAGCAAGGCGGTCTTTCCCTCATTCCAACGCGACTTTTAGCCTAGTTCAAGTCGGGCGCATTGCCATTTTTATATATTTGTAATTGCCCTATGAAAAGGTTAACACAAACGCGTTTAGCAATGAAGAAAAGCTTACTAGCTACCCTCCTTTTTATTGTATCTGCAACGACCGCATTTGGTCAGTTCGCTCCCCCAATCGATACAGTCTATACTGAAAACTTCGATGGAACTTTGGGTGCAGATTCAATTGCCGCCAATTACAATACAGATTCAACCAATGCCACTAGGTCTTGGAACGACACCACGTTTTTGAAAACTACGGGGACAAGGTCATTCCACACGCAGATCTATGCCAATGATTCGATCATCTTTGAAACTGACGACTTTTCGACAGTAGGCAACACAAATGTGCGATTCACTTTTGACCACATTTGTAAAATCCGATTCATACAAAAAGCCTACATCCAAATGTCTCGCGACAACGGAGCAACATGGGTGAATTTAACTGGATCGAATTACCAAGGAGAAAGTCCGCAGTTTTCGTCCATTGGTTGGTTTAATGAATTGTCTTATCCATCTGCCCTACTCTCTCCATATTGGCAAGGTCCTACAGTTGGAAATAATAATTCAGGTACTACTCCACAACAGAGTTGGTGGGCAAGAGAAACCTTTGATTTGAGCGCTTATTTAGGTGCTTATGATAATCTTAACGCACAAAACGGCTACGCGAATTGTAAGATTCGTTTTGTGATGACAAATAAAACAGGTACACCTTCTCCCAATTCATTAGCAGGATGGTTCGTGGACAATATTATGGTCGAAGCTGCGCCGTGTGGTCTTGAACCACCTACTCTAGATTGGGTAGGTATTAACCCACAAGCAAAACCAGTAGGGGCACGCTACATGCCTTCACAAGATGTTCGAGTTGAAGGAAAAGATAATTATGGTGTCGACAGCATGCGTATATATATTCGCCGCTACGATTACAGTGATAGCACATGGTCTGCTTGGACAGATTCATTGATGAGTTCTACGGTTTCTTCAAATTGTCCAGACAGCTCTATTTACGAATATACTTTTGGAGATATTCAACTTTATGATACCGTAGAATGGTACGTTCGCATTTTTGACTGTGAATGTCCTAATGTTATTAGGTCTCCGCTAGAAGGCGATCCTAATTTTGCGTATAAGTTTTGGAGAGACGCAGCGCTGCCCCCTATTTGTGGAAATACCACTCAAAATACCTTCCCATACTCCACAACACTTCCGATGCAGGAGGATTTTGAAAATGCATTGTATTGGGTAGCCGGTACAGGAGCTGGGGCAAGTGGTCTTGCACACCGAGGTAATTTTCCGGATCAAAATCCGCCGGACGGCAAAAATTGGAAAGTAATTCCAAATGAAAATACCATAGGCTTTGCATGGTCAGTGAGACAAGGAGGGACTGCTACTAACCTTACCGGTCCATCTGGGGATGCCTCTACAAACGGAAACGGTAAATATCTCTATACAGAAGCCGATCAAGGCTCTAAGAATGACAAGGCACACTTGATTACACCATGTCTTGACTTAGATTCAAACAACTGTGCCCTTTTAGAATTTGATTACCACATGTACGGAGCACACGTTGATTTCTTAGCCGTAACTGCAGATACAGGTTTCAACTCAAGCGCCTACACGGGGCTTGCAAGAATTGACTTCGCACAACAGACTAAATCAACAGATCCTTGGAAAACCTACTCTGTTTCTTTGAACGACATCGTCGGCGATTATGCCCGCATTCGATTCTCTGTAAACCGTGGTAATGCTTCTAAAGGTGATGTGGCGATCGATAACATACGCGTCTATGAACCAGCGGCATATGAAGTTGCATTACGTGATGTTTTCAATCCTGAAAACGGCTATTGTTCTTACAGCAACAATGAAACACTCGACTTATGGGTTCAAAATAACGGTTGTACAATGTTAGATAGCATTCCGGTGACTTGGGAATACGATTATACTAATACCTCGGGCGGGACAACGAACACAAGTCACACAGAGTACATTACGAATAAAGATTTGTACCTGGCCGATTCAACGTATTTCACGTTTGCTACTGGTCCTGATTTAAGTGGATATGGTATCTATGACATCAAAATTTATGTTCAACAGCCTGGCGATACGGTAAATACGAATGATACGATAGGACCGATTAGAATTGTTCACGAGCAGCCGCATACATCATTCCCGTACGTATTCAATTTTGATGATGCCGGAACTACTGCCGGAAACAACACCCCATTTAATGCGGGAACCTTCTCTAATGCAGTATGGACACCAATACCTGCAAGCAATAGTGGTGAGTATGCATTCATGGTAGGAACAGGCTTCACGCCAACCGTGGGTTCTGGACCTATCTCGGATAAAAGTGGCCGAGGTAATTATCTAGTCGCCGAGGGCGATTATGGTACATCACCGGCATCGGCAACCTTAGTTTCAAGGTGTTTGGATCTAACCGGACTTTCAAACCCTGTACTACAATTCCGTCACCACATGTATGGCGCAGATATTGGTGCTATAAGAGTTCAATGGATTAAGGATGGTGAGAACAATTGGTCTAACCCGATGACCCCATTCACAACTACTCTAGCTGACGAAAAGGATGCCTGGTCACATTATGAGGTCGATTTAAGTTCTCAGGCGGGTAAGATTGTGAAGCTCCGTTTCATTGCTCAGAAATCCGGTTTTGGTATTGCTTCTGATATTGCTTTTGATGATATCGTTGTTTTCGACAAGGCTAATGTGGATGTGGGTGTTGATCACATCATCGCTCCAGGTGCACGTATCAACCTAACCGGTGGTCCTGCTGGTAAAAGATTGGAAGTGAAACTAAGAAACTTTGGTAAACAAGCACAAAGTAATATTCCCATTAGTTATACCGTAACTCCTACATGTGGCCCCAATGCAGGTGTGGCTTCGACTTATACATTTACACATTCTGGATCAATTGCTGCTGGTAATATGGCAACTGCAATAGATGCCACCAACACTGTTGCTTGGCCAACAGGAACCTTTGAAGTTCATGCTTGGACAACGAAGAGTGGTGATACCCACGGTTGGAACGACACCTCCTACACGATGTCTGCCGGGTGGCCAGAGAAGTTTATCCAAAGTGGTTTTGTTGAAGATTTTGAGAATTGTTCCTTGGGGGATACCAGTGGATTCTTCGTTGCTGGTGATCTAAATATTTGGCAACCTGGAACAATCAATGCCCTAGGTGGAAACAAAGGATACGGTACCAACATCAATAAAAATGTTCCGGGAACCATAGAGGAAAATCTCTATTTCCCTCGTTTCATTGGCTTTGACACTATTGCGGGTGTAGAGCTTAGAATTACTCACGATATAGACCTTGGTACTGGCGATGTAGCCGTTATTGAATATCAAGGTGGTGGACAGTGGAATACCCTTGGATTCTGGGATCCACAAGATATTGTTGGGACAAACTGGTACAACACAGGAACTTCAAGTATTAATGACGCATGGGTTGGCAACATAGGGCAGCAAACCTCTGTTTGGCCGCTAGCGAACTGGAATTTCTCATCTGCACCACTTATACTGCGCGCTCGTATGAAAACAGCAAGTGGTAATAGCGACGGTTGGAACATTGATAAAGTTGAAATTTATGTTCCGCCACAGAACAGTGCTGCTCCTGTAAATGTGACGACTGTAGAATACTTGCCTATTCCAGATCAGAACAACCACGTGAAGACGTATATCAGAAATACAGGTGCTAAAATTCTGGATAGCTGTATGGCTGAATACAGTGTTGATGGAGGAGCAACTTGGTCTAATGCAGAAAAAGTCGTTTTTGATCCACCACTTATTCCCCGCAGAGGATCGTGGTACGAATTTGATGCACCGTGGGTAAATCCTTCGAGCGGAGTGTCTAACGTATGTGTTCGCACTTCATTACCCGATAATAAACCTGATAACAATACATCGGACGATCAGATTTGTGCAAACATCACAGTACTCGATAAAATTGACATGTCAACAGACAGCTCGTACTGTAATGATTTTGATGATCCTACTGTAGCGCCTTGGTTAACACTGAACGCTTTTATAAAAGACGGTACTACTCTCTGGGAAGTTGGAACACCAAATAATGCGCCGCTCGTTAGCGCAAATTCCGGAACTAATGCTTGGGTAACAGATTTGGACTCTAATTATAAGAGACGTGATTCATCAGCGCTCTATACACCTGTATTCGCGATAGATTCAGGTAAGGTTTATTCCTACGAATTTATGCATGCCTTCTCTACTGAAATTTACCACGATGGTGGTACAGTAGATGTGACCTTTGACGGTGGTATAACCTGGTTTACGGTCGGTACAAATTTGTTTGGCGCAACATGGTTCAATACTAATTTCGTAACCTCCTTAGACGTTTATAACCCTGGATGGACTGGTTTGAGTAACGGTTGGGAGCAAGCGAAAATCAACTTAAGCGTAGATACGGCTAGAAATGCCGTGTTCCGATTCAGATTTGGTTCTGATGAGACCATCAATAAGTCAGGTTGGGCGATTGACGACTTCTGTTTTTACCTCACTGACGATATGGGTAAGGTTTATGTTGTGGGAGAAGAAGAACTTGAGCGACACATAGGAGTTGGGAACATTCATCCGAATCCAACTACTGGGAACGCACAACTGCCGATTTCTTTCCAGCAAGAAGCCGATGTAACGATCTCAATTAGAAACACGCAAGGTCAGCTCATGATGACGCAATCTGTTCATGGCGATGAAGGTATCAACACTTTCACCATTCAAACTTCAGGTTGGGCTGCAGGCATGTACCTTGTTGAAACAGTTACTCCTTTTGGAACAGATGTACAGCGTCTGATCGTAGAATAACCAAAGGAACACAACACTTTTTTTCACCCTCGCCTTCTTCTATCGGAAGTGGTGGGGGTGTTTTTTTTCTACGCTGAATAGATTAACGATAGATCTTTCGCTCGTTCAGGTAACGCGTCCACTTGCGTTGGTTGACCAAGTGACCTGCATAGTTCTTTGCAAAGGCATGGTAACCGGGTTGGTCTGGGTTTGCACACATGAAGATGTAATCGTGCTCTGGCGCGTTTAACACAGCGAGCAGTGCCGCCTTCTCAGGCACACAAATAGGTCCTGGGGGCAAGCCCTTCACATAGTAGGTATTGTACGGATCTTCAATGCTCAGGTCCTTTTTAAGGACGCGACGCACTTTAGCACCGGGATTCGCGCGCTTGATAGCGTAGATCACTGTAGGATCCGCCTGAAGCTTCATCCCCTTCTCTAATCGATTTAAATACAGACGGGCAACGCGTGGGCGGTCGTCTGACTTACTGCTCTCCTTCATAACAATAGAAGCCAATGTGCTTGCTTCAGCAGGTGTGAGACCTAAAGACGCCGCTTGAGCAATACGTTCTTCCGACCAAAAGCGCACCGTGTTCTGATACAGCTTTTCAGCGATGGTGGCAGCCGATGCGTTCCAATACACCTCGTAGGTATCCGGTAAATAGGCGCCAAAGGCAGATGCCCCCTCCCAGCCTATGCGAGTTTCTTGAAAGGCCTCTAAGAGACTAAGGCTATCCGTCATGAGTTGGGACGCAAGTTGACCGGCTAAATCTTCTAGGTTTTCTGCAGAATTGAATTGGACACGAACAGGCTCTTGAAATCCTGCCATTAACGTATTGACAATTCCGTTCGAGCTTTGGCCTGCAGTGATTAAATAATGCCCCGGTTTAGGTGCGGTCAAGCCCTTTTTATTGGCCAGTAGTAAAAAGCCTTCCGGCGCCAACAGTACATCATCCTCTACAAACTGGGCATATACGTCATCTATGTTCGTCTTTTCGTTCACATACAATGTGTACGGGGCCACCTGTTCGTTGACGTTTGCTTCAAAGAGCATATTGTAACCTTTAAAAACGAGGAAAATGAGGAATGCCGGGAGGACAACCCCTACGATGATGATAATGAGTTTTCTCATGAATGAATTAGTTGATAGAGGTTTGCGTCTTCAAATTGGCCATCCCTAATAATCCAATGCTTGAGTAGGCCGGATTGTTCGAACTGAAGTGATTCAAATAACGCCTTAGAAGCAGGGTTAGATTGTGGCACTACAGCGTAAAGCATCTGCATGCCCAAGGTTCCAAAGAGGTATTGTTGAAAGGCCTCTAATGCACTTTTCGCTAAGCCCTTCCCACGTGCTTCTGGACTTAGTACGATACCTATACCGCATTTGCGTGCTATGGCATCGTAGTCGTACAAATCCACAGCACCTACAGGAACACCATCCACCTCAAATAGGAGTCGCAACTGTCCGTCGCGAAGTAGGTTGCCGGGTTGTGCATCAATATAACTCGCGAGTACCGCCTTGCTCCAAGGCTCTTTACTAATGCCTAAATGCCATAAAGACGCATCGTTCTCAATGGTATAGAGCCAATCCAGATCTGAGGGCTCAAGTGCGCGTAGCACCCCTATTTCTCCTACCTGTATCATCCCTTCCAATATCCTTCAAAACTGTATTGTGCCGGTCCTTCTAGGACAACACTACTGAACGGTCCGGTTCCTTCGAAATTGACAATAAGCTCGCCGCCCAAAGCCTTAATGTGAACGGGCGCGTTAGTCGTGCCGTTGTGCACAGCAACCATTGCTGCCGCCACAGCACCAGTACCACATGCCAAGGTTTCATTTTCTACTCCACGCTCGTAAGTGCGAATGGAATATCCCTTTTCTAGCGACACCAAGGAGTTGATATTACATCCCTCCACCCCATAGTCGTTTCTTAAAGGACGAGCGAAAGCAATGAAATCATCGGGATGACTGTCGTTAAGCACCACATGGTGTGGGCTCCCTGTGTCAACGAAAAAGGCCCCGTGACTCTCAACTACTGCTGGAGCGTCGATCATACCTAGAGCAACACTGTCGCCGTTGACTTCTGCCCAGTGCGGTCCATCAATGGCGTGAAAATGCAAGCGATCTGCCGCAATACCTAGGTCTGTAGCAAACTTAGAAATACAACGTCCACCGTTGCCGCACATGGTACTCTCACTGCCGTCTGCATTGAAATAGACCATGTAGAAGTGGTCGCCTTCGTGGCGAGGCGCCTCGAGGTACATCAATCCATCGGCGCCAATACCAAAATTGCGGTGGCACATGCGGGCAATCTGATCCTTTGTCAAACTGGCGCGGGATTCGCGACAATCTAACAGGATAAAATCGTTCCCGGCGCCTTGGTATTTGAAAAACCTAAGATTCATGCTCATATCGGTGTTAAAAGGCGTTAAAGTTATGCACCTCGGTACAATATATACGTTCATTGGTGCATAATTTGAATGTAAGACGATATTCAATTTAAACAGAATACTATGAAGATGAATGCGAAATCCATTGGAATGTTTGTCCTGCTTTTTGCAGCAGGGGGGCTTTTATCGCTAGCCGGTGCCCACGCATTGGGCTGGACGGGTAAGACCGTTGTTATTGAAAACCAAAGGGCTGCTATGCCTGTTACCGTTTCAAATTTTCCAGCGGCTAGTGCTGCAGTACCAACAGATTTTGTTGAAGCCGCAGAAGCATCTGTGGAAGCGGTCGTTCACGTGAAAATCACGGCAGAACGCGTACAGAACTACTACAACCCGTTCAACGATTTATTTTTTGGTCGTCCATCTACCCCACAACGACAGGAAGTTCAGGGGTCGGGGTCCGGTGTCATCTTAAGCGAAGACGGATATATCGTAACCAACAATCACGTGATCAAAGATGCCAAAGAAATTACGGTAGTGACGGCCAATAACGACGAATTCGACGCTGTGCTTGTAGGAACTGACCCTACCACGGACATCGCACTGCTTAAGATTGAGGCTGACGGCTTGCAAAAGATTACTGTGGCCAATTCCGACAATGTTCGATTGGGCCAGTGGGTGCTCGCTGTCGGGAATCCATTCAATCTAACCAGCACCGTTACCGCAGGTATAATTTCAGCCAAGGGGCGCGATATCAATATTATCGACGAACAAAGCGCTATTGAAAGTTTCCTACAAACAGATGCGGCAGTAAACCCTGGGAATTCTGGGGGTGCACTAGTAAACACAGGTGGACAACTTGTCGGTATTAATACAGCAATCTCATCGCGGAGCGGCTCCTTCGAGGGCTACAGCTTCGCCGTACCGGCCAATCTAATGATGAAAGTCGTAGGTGACCTCAAGGAGTTCGGACGCGTACAACGTGCCTTTATGGGCATCAACTACAACGAATTAAATGCTTCGCTCAGCGAAGAATTGGACCTTAAAGTTAATGCAGGCGTCTATGTAGCTAATGTCGTGGAAGGCGGCGCTGCAGACGATGCGGGTATAGAAAAGGGAGATGTGATCATTAACATTGACGGCAAGCAAATACGCACCGGCGCTGACCTTACTGAAGCTATAGGTTCACACCGCCCTGGAGAATCGCTAGATGTTGTGGTCAACAGAAATGGTCGAAACGAGAAATTCAGCCTCGTACTAAAAAACAAGCTGGGTACCACTGAGATGCTAACGCGTGAAGAAGAAATCCTACGCTCATATGGCGCGCGTTTAAGTGAACTTTCCAGCAGTGAGAAAAGAAACCTTGGATTGCGCTACGGCGTTAAAGTCGATGAAATCTTAGGGGGCCGATTCGAAAAAGCAGGCATACCCGAAGGCTTTATCATCGTCAAGCTCAACAATGTGTACATAAACGATGTGGCAGAATTTGAAAAACTCATCCAACAGTTCAACCCTGGTGACGGTGCCTTGATTCAAGGATTTGAAACCAACGGCAAAGCCAACTACTACGCCTTTGAATGGTAAAACAGGAAAAACTGAAGGCAGATAGTGTAAAAATGACACACTGAATTTCGATAATAACCCGCTGAATATCAGTGGGTTATTTTTTTATTCCCAAACTTAAAACCGATGGTTTTCTTCTCTAACTTCAAGAAAGAACCACCAATTTTTACATATGATTGCTCAAAAAGAGTACTCTAAAAAAGTCCATGCACGAATTCGTTCAGAACGCATGGCCGTGGACATTATAGCCTGTGTCCATGAGCTATTCTACGACCGTGGAGTAGAGATCGTCATGTTTCGAAATACCCTGATTGACCGTAAGCCCAGTGAGGTGCTTGAACTGCATCAATACGCCAAGAGCATGCTTGAGAAGCCCATTTCCGTTGACGCTACATTGGAAATGTTAATGACTCTCAAGAAGACGGCCATTGAAAATGCCAAGATTGACATTGGGCGACTCACTTCGGAATGGTCTGTATCGGAAAATAATGCTGAGGAAATCATCGTGAATCAACTCAGCAGTTTCTTCGGCAGCCGACCCAAAAATGCCAAAGATGTCGTCCTTTTTGGTTTTGGCCGTATAGGACGCCTCTTAGCTAGAGAACTTATCGCGCAAGAAGGAAGTGGCCGACAGCTTCGATTACGAGCAGTAGCAGTTCGTAGCATTGATGCAGCCAGTCTTCATAAGCGAGCCTCTCTACTAAAGATTGACTCTGTGCACGGTGCCTTCCCTGGGACAGTGCTCGTAGATGAAGAAAATTTAGCCTTGATAGTCAATGGTCGACCGATTCATTTTATTGCCACTCCTGACCCCACCGAAGCCGACTACACCGCCTATGGAATTCAAAATGCACTATTGATCGATAATTCCGGTGCCTTTCGAGACGACGTTGCGCTTAGCAAACATCTCGAAGGTAAGGGAATCGAAAAGGTGTTGTTGACGGCCCCTGGGAACGGGATCAAGAACATCGTGCACGGCGTCAACCATACTGTTGTAGATACTACCATGGATAAAATCATTAGTGCAGCGAGTTGTACCACAAATGCCATAAGTCCAGTGCTGAAAGTTGTCAATGACGCATTTGGTATTGAACGAGGCCATCTTGAAACCATACACGCCTACACCAACGACCAGAATCTTGTGGACAATATGCACAAGAAGTACCGCCGTGGTCGCGCAGCAGCTTTAAACATGGTCATCACCGAGACAGGTGCAGGAAAAGCTGTCGATAAGTGTATTCCAGGCTTGGGATCGAAGCTTACCTCTAGTGCAATTAGAGTACCCGTTCCGAACGGTTCACTTGCCATTCTCAATCTTCAGCTGCTCCGTAGTACCAGTGAGGAAGAAGTATTAGAACTATTTAAGAATGCTGCTTTAAGCGGGCCCTTGGTTGAACAGATTCATTACAACACCTCGAATGAACTCGTGAGTAGTGATATCGTTGGAAACCCTTGCCCATCTATCTTCGACAGCAATGCTACTCAACTCAGTGGGGATGGAAACAGCCTTACGCTCTATATCTGGTACGATAACGAATACGGTTACAGCAGACAAGTCCTACGTTTAGCGAAGCATTTCGCCCAAGTACGACGTAATGCGTATTACTAAGTAAAACTAGGCTCCCCCTAGCCTAATGCAAAACCCCCAGCGGCCTGCGGCCGCTGGGGGTTTGTTTTATTCAAAAAAGGGCGCGCCCTTTATTCGCCTTCGTTAATGACTAAATCCAATAACCCGGTGTTCGAATTAATGCTCTCTTCCAATGAGATCATACTTTCTGTATTCTCCACCCCTTCTATATCGTTGATGCGGAAGATCACATCTTTGGCGTGCGAAGCATCGCGACAACGAATCTTGGCAAAGATGCCGTACTTACCAGTGGCAAGGTGCGCAACTGTCACCTCAGGTACTGAGCGTAACTGATCAATAATATCAGGAGATTGCAACGAGCGCGATGTGAAGAGCCCGACGTAGGCTACGAATCCAAAGCCCAATTTTGCATAATCAACAGAGATGGATGTACTCTTAATAACGCCCATCTGTTCCATCTTCTTAACACGAACGTGAATGGTTCCTGGGCTCACCAACAAATCCTTCGCTATCTCAGTAAACGGCTTGCGCGCGTCTTTCACTAAATACTGCAGAATCTGTTTGTCGAGTTTGTCTAGTTTCATAGGTCGATGTGATAGAGTACAAAGGTGCAATCCTCATTCTTGAAATTCAATGAGTACAACTACTCTTTTACTCAAATTTTAGCGGAATTTTGTTTTCCATCTAAAGATAGTGCCTTATTTTTGCAGCCACAGCAAAACAAATATGTATTTGTTGAATAGAATTTAAAAAATTGACAATGACGGAAAACATTTCACATCGCAACGAACCGCAAGCTTTATTTACCATCAATAATCCAGAAAGCGTAATTGAAGTTTTCTTGGACGAGGCGGCAGCAACGGTGCGTGAAGTGAAGTGTTTGAACTACAACCGTTGTAAGGAGTATACCTACTCTATTGAAGAATATTTAGATAGATACAGCCACCACCCAGCGGGCAAAGCAGTTGCAGCGAAGTTGGCGGTATCCGCAGAATAAACTGACTTTCCATTCACTCTGTTTGTATTTGGGTTAAGTGGCGCTGAGGAAAGCAGCGCCACTTTTTTTTGCTCCAAAGTCAAGACACTAATACATCTAGTACGGGAGTACGAAAAACCCCCGCCCAGGCTGCGCCTGGGCGGGGGTTATATATTCCGAGAAACCGTGCCTTTTACGCCTTCTTGTAGAACGGTAGTTTTACCACCTTCGCTTTAATCGTTTTGTTGCGAATCACCACATCGAACTCACTGCCCTCTGTGGCCAATTCCACCGGCACATATCCCATACCAATGTTCTTGCCGGTTGAAGGGCTCGCTGTCCCTGAGGTCACACGACCCACGACTTCACCGTCTTTGGCAATATCATAGCCGTGACGAGGTATACCGCGGTCAATCATCTCAAAGCCCACCAACTTTTTCGTCACGCCTTCCTCCTTCTGCTTGGCAAAGGTGTCCGACGAAACAAAGTCTTTGGTAAACTTGGTGATCCAACCTAATCCGGCCTCAAGAGGACTCGTAGTATCGTCAATATCGTTTCCGTACAAACACATTCCCATTTCTAGGCGGAGTGTATCACGTGCGCCCAATCCGGCCGGCAATAAGCCGTGGGGCTCCCCTGCCTCAAGCACGGCATTCCAAAGTTTCTCAGCATCGGCATTGTTGATGTAGAGCTCAAAACCGCCGGCCCCCGTGTAACCTGTTGCCGAGATAATAATGTCCTTAACACCCGCCATTTCACCAATGACAAAGTTGTAATAGCGAATGGCCGATAAATCGGTACCTGTCAAGCTTTGAAGGATGGCTGTAGCCTTTGGGCCTTGCACCGCCAACAAACTGTAATCGTCGCTTTGGTTGCTCAAATTCACATCAAACCCCT